>JAKATE010000062.1 GCA_021828085.1 Thermoplasmata archaeon
CGAGTTCCTCTTCACGAGCTACGTCCGCACCCACCCCCTGGCGCTCCTCAAGGAGGGGAAGGGGAAGGAGCTCGTGGAGCGCCTGGCGGCAGGGATCGAGAAGGTCTGCGAGGCGTTCAACCCCCGGCCGGTGATCATCCGGACCAGCGACTTCAAAACCAACGAGTACCGGGGAATGCCGGGCGGGCAGCCCTACGAGCCCGAGGAGTCCAACCCGATGATCGGGTGGAGGGGTTGCTCCCGCTACGTCTCCCCGCAGTACCGTGAGGCTTTCCTGCTGGAGCTCGAAGCCATCGAGCGGGTCCGCTCGGTGCGCGGGCTACGCAACGCCCACGTGATGCTCCCGTTCGTCCGGAACACCCAGGAGCTCGAACTCATCAGCGACCTCCTCGAGCAGAAGGGGCTCCTCCGCGGCCCGGACTTCAAGCTCTACCTGATGGCCGAGGTTCCCTCGGTGGTCTTCCGGGCCCGAGACTTCGCCCAGTACTGCGACGGCTTCTCCATCGGCTCGAACGACCTCACCCAGCTGGTGATGGGGGCGGACCGGGACTCCGACATCTTGGGCAAGATGGGCTACTTCGACGAACGCGACCCGGCCGTGCTCAAGGCCATCGAGATGCTGATCGAGGGGGCCCATGCCACGGGCCGGACCATCGGCATCTGCGGTCAGGCCCCGAGCGTCTACCCGGAGTTCACGGAGTTCCTCGTGCGGCACGGCATCGACACGATCTCCCTCAATGCGGACACGGTCGTCCCCACCACGAGGCTGGTGGCCTCGGCGGAGCAGAAGCTCCTCCTGGAGAAGGTCCGGCGGGTGGGCTGACCGGCGTTCTCCCGCCGGTTTTATCTGACGCTCCCCCTGCGAGGTCCTATGGTCGATCGGGATCCTGGGGAGGGGAAGGGGGCGCCCGTGAAGCGACTCCGCCGCGGCGAGCCCGTGACGGTGCTGGGGGCCGGGAACATGGGCTCGGGCATCGCCCAGGCCTGTGCCCAGGCGGGCTTCCCGGTGAGGGTACGGGACCTCTCCCCGCAGGACCTGGACCGGGGCCGAGCAGCGATCTCGTCCACCCTGGACGGGGCCATCCAACGGGGAAAGCTCACCCCAGAGGGAAAGGGGGAGGTGCTCTCGAGGGTCCAGTTCACCACCTCGCTCGACGAGGCGCTCGCGGGGACCCGCCTGGTGATCGAAGCGGTCTTCGAGGAGGAGAAGGTCAAGCGGCCCCTCTTCGAGAGCGTCGTTCCCAAGGTCCCGCGGGACACCCTGGTGGTGTCGAACACCTCGAGCCTGTCCATCGCGAGCCTCTTCGACGGGCTCGAAGGGAGCGAGCGTTTCGCGGGCCTGCACTTCTTCTACCCCGCGGCGGTGAACCGTCTCGTCGAGATCGTCTCGGGACCCGGTACCTCCCCGGGAGCCCTCGACGCCCTCACGGACTTCTGCTACGCCCTGAGGAAGGTCCCCGTCCGGGTCAAGGACAGTGCGGGGTTCTGCGTCAACCGCTTCTTCGTGCCGTACCTGAACGAATCGGTCCGTCTCCTCGAGGAGGGGATCGCGGACATCCCGACGATCGAGGCCGCGGCGAACGAGACCTTCGGGACGCGGCTCGGTCCCTTCGAGCTGATGAACGTGACCGGGGTCACCATCGCCTTCCACTCCGAGTCCTCCCTGGCCCGTAGCTTCGGTCCCTTCTACGAGCCGGCGAACCTCCTTCGCGAGCGCCATGAGCGCAAGGAGCGCTGGGAGATCTCGGGTACGCCCGGGTCGATGGCGGACCGGGAGGTGGTCTCCCAGCGGCTCCTGGGGGCGGTGATGGGGATCGCCGCCCGCCTCGCCGAGGAGGGGGTGGCGTCGCCCGAGGAGACCGACCGGGCGGCGGTGGTCGGGCTCCGGTGGGTCCGGGGTCCCTTCGCCTGGATGAACCGGCTCGGCCTTCCGGCGGCGCTCGCGCGGGTGGAGGCGATCCATGCGCGCTGGGGAGCGAGCTTCCCGGTCTCCTCGGAGCTCCAGCAGCGGGCCGGGAAGGGAGAGCCCCGCTGGCCCCTCCGTTTCGTGAGGGTGGAGCGGGAGGGCCCGCTCGCCTGGGTACTCCTGGACCGTCCGGAAGTGCTCAATGCCCTCAACAGCGAGGTCCTCCGGCAGCTCGACGCCCAGGTACGGGAGTTGAGCGCCGATCCCCAGGTCCTGGTCCTCCTGCTGGCCGGGAGCTCCCGGGTCTTCGCCGCCGGCGCGGACATCGCCGAGATGGCGGGGAAGAGCGCGTTCGAGGGCCGCGAGTTCACCTTCCTGGGCCAGCGCGTGACCGAGGCGTTCGAGGGTTCCGGCAAACCGTCGATCGCCGTGGTCGAAGGGTACGCCCTGGGAGGGGGCTTCGAGCTCGCCCTCGCCTGCGATTTCATCCTCGCCGCCGAGAAGACCCAGCTCGCGCTCCCGGAGGTCACTCTCGGGATCCATCCGGGGTTCGGGGGCTCCCAGCGGCTCCTCCGGTTGATCGGCCGCGCCCGGACGAAGCTCTTGGTGGAGAGCGGTCTCCCCATCTCGGCCGAGGAGGCCGAGCGCTGGGGAGCGGTGGCCCGCGTCTACCCGCGGGACGAGCTCAAGGAGCAGGCGCGCAGCCTCGCGTTGACGATCGCTTCCCGCGCCCCCCTCGCGGTCCGGATGGCGAGGTCGGTGATCGACCAGGGGGCGGATGCGAGCCTCGCCTCCGCCCTTCGGCTGGAGGGGGAGTCTGCCAGCCTGACCTTCTCCACCGAGGACCAGAAGGAGGGGATGAAGGCCTACCTGGAGAGGCGCCCTCCCCGGTTCCAGGGGCGCTAGGGCGCGTCCCGTCCTCAGCTGTGGGCCGAGGTCTCGAGCAGCTTACGGTACTCGGCCGCCGAGAGGAGCCCGGCGGGGGGGGCCGAGGGTCTCATCCGGAAGATCCAGCCCTTTCCGTACGGGTCCTGGTTCACGTACTCCGGGTGCGTGCGGAGGTCCGGGTTGGCCTCGGTGAGTGTCCCCGCGGCGGGGGAGTAGACCTCGGCCACGGTCTTCACCGACTCCAGGGTGAGCGCGACGTCGTGCTCCCCGAGGGTCTTCCCCTTCGCGGGGAGGTCCACGAAGACCACGTCGGTGAGCTCGGACTGGGCATGATCGGTGATCCCCACGGTCAACTGGTCCCCTTCCGCGCGGACCCACTCGTGGTCCTGGGTGTATCTCAGCTCGTCGGGAACACGGGTCGGCATGGTCAGGTCCCCCCTTCCCACGAGGCAAGATAACGCCTCTGCTCCTCCGTGAGCTCGTCGAGCCGGGCGTCGAAGGGGGCGAGGGCGGTCCGCGCCACGTGGAGATCGAGCTCCGGTGGGACGGGAAGGAGGCCCGGCGGGAGGGCGCGGCCGTGCTGGTGGAGGTGTTCGGCAGAGAGGGCCTGCAGGGAAAAGCTCAGGTCCATGATCTCGGCCGGATGCCCCTGGCCGGCGGCCAGGTTGATGAGGCGGCCTTCCGCGAGCAGGTAGATGCGCCTTCCGTCGGCCATGAGGTACTCCTCCACCCGGGGGCGGACCGTCCGGTGGGAGAGGGCGAGGCCCTCCAGGTCCGGCAGGTTGATCTCGACATTGAAATGCCCCGCGTTGGCGAGGACGCACCCGTCTTTCATCACGCGGTAGTGCTCCTGACGGACCACGTCCTTGCACCCCGTGGACGTGATGACGAAGTCGGCGGAGGGGACGGCCTCGATCATGGGACGGACGATGAACCCCTCCAGCCGGGCCTCGAGGGCGCGGACAGGGTCCACCTCGGTCACCACGACCTCGGCCCCGAGCCCGCGGAAGCGCGACGCGAGCCCCTTGCCGCACCAGCCGTAGCCGGCCACCACCACGCGCTTTCCCGCGATGACGAGGTTGGTGGCCGTCATCACCCCATCGAGAGTGGACTGCCCGGTGCCGTAGCGGTTGTCGAACAGATGCTTCATCGAGGCGTCGTTCACTGCGATGGCGGGCCAGGGGAGGCGGCCCTTCTCCTGCATCGCCCTCAGGCGGACGATCCCGGTGGTGGTCTCCTCGGTGCTCCCGACGATGTCGCCCCGCTTCCCCCCATTCTGTTCCACCGCCGCGGCCACCAGGTCCGCGCCGTCGTCGAGGAGGATCGTCGGGGAGGTGCGGAGGACCTCCCGGATCCCCCGATGGTAGTCCTCCACGCTCTCCCCCTTGACCGCGTAGGTCGAAAGTCCCTGGGAGAGGAGATGGGCCACCACGTCGTCGTCGGTGCTCAACGGGTTCGAGGCCGCCAGGGTGACCTGCCCTCCGGCCTCCTGGAGGGCGAGGGCCAGGGCCGCGGTTTTCGCCTCCACATGCAGGCAGAGCCCCAGGCTCACGCCGGCGAGGGAGCGGGCGGAGACGAGGTTCCGGCGGACCTCCTCCAGGACGGGCATGTGGGCGCGGACCCAGCCGACCTTTAACGACCCGAGCGAGGCGTCTCCGGGCGAGCGCGGTTCCGTCATATTCCCCTGCCGAGTTTGTCGAACGGGGTCGGGTAGATGTGGGTTGCGTCCTACGGTTTCGTGGGCCCGTGGACCGTCGGTCCATGGGGCCGGTTCCGACGCCGGCGGGGGAAGCCCGGCTACTTGCGCCTGCGGTTCTGCCTGCGCCGAACCAGGTAGGCGACGAAGACCCCGACGACGAGCGCGACGAGGAAGAGCAGGAGCAGCCCCTGCCCATCCATGAGCAGGAGGGGCGGGCTCGAGGACTGTGAAGTGACCTGGGGGACGTACACGACGCTCACCGAGGTGTTGTTCCCGGCGATGACGACCGAACCGTTCGCCGTTGTACGGTCTTGGTACCCCGGGACCGGGCCGAAGTTGAGCGCGTACGTCCCGTTCGGGAGCGAGAGGAGGACGTAAGAGGTCCCGGTGGCGTACGGCTGGCCGGAGACGGTGACGGACCAGTTGGTCCCGGCGGGTAGCCCGCTCTCCTCGATCCTCAGCTCATAATCGACGGGAACGAAGGCGAGGGAAATGATCCGCCCCTGTCCTTGCACCGAAGCGGTACCGGCATTCGGGGTTCCCCGGAACCCCGCGACGGGCCCCAGCGTCCAGGAGAAGCTCCCGTTCGCCACGCTCAGGTTCAACCACGGCGTGGAGCCGGTGAGCGAGGCTCCGCTGATCCGTACCCCCCAGGTCGTTCCCGAAGGCAGTCCCTGCTCGAAGAAGCTCACCGTGTAATTGACCGCCGAGAATGTGACCTTAACCGAGGTTCCTGTTCCCGAGAGAACGACGCTCCCGGAGGGGTGGCCTGTGCGATAGCCCGGGACGGGACCCACCGCGTACGCATACGTCCCATTGGGCAGGGAGGTCTGCATCGAGGTGGAGCTGCCCTGGAGGGTCGCGCCCGCCACCTGAACGGACCAGAGGGTGCCGGGAGGGAGCCCGGATTCGAGGAAGGTCAACGGATAGCTCACGGCGGTCCAGACAATGGAGACCGCGGTCGCCCCGCCGGCGACGGACACGTTCCCCTCCAGGGGAGAGGGTTGGAATCCCGCGACCAATCCGACCCGGTAGGCGTAGGTGCCATTTGCGAGGCTGACGGACAATGAGTCACCAGCGCCGGAAAGGACCTGGCTGGCGACGGCGATCGACCAGTTCGTCCCCGGGGGGAGCCCGGTCTCGGTCCACTGGACAGCGTAGAGGATCGCTGTGAAACCGATGAGCACCTGGACCCCTCTACCGTTCACGGTCACCGAACCCGTGGTCACATTGGACTGGTACCCCGCGACGCTGACGACTGTGTAGTCGAGTTGGGGCCAGGCCGCGCTGCTGTTCGGCTCGCTGAACCGGAACTGGCTCGAAGAACCGCTCTTGCTCGTCCCGTTGAGGACGACTCCCCAGGAGACCCCCGTGGGGAGCCCGCTCTCCTGAAAGGTCACATTGAGCAGGTACGGCCTCCAGGTCAGGTTGAGCACGTGGAAGGTGGTTGTTGGGGTGACGGTGCCGTTCCAGTCCCCCGTGACGAATCCGGGGACGGGTTGGACCGAGAAGTTGTACGGCGTCAGTTGGAGCAATTGCACCTCGATAGAATCCGTGAAGTCCGAGTAGGTAGGAGCGGCGCCCCCGACCGCGACAGACCAGTTGGTCGGGTTAGGCAACCCGGTCTCGTTGAAGTAGAAGTTTTCCGGGAGACCCGGAGCCTCCAGCCCCGGAGGCACCGCGGCTGGAGGTTCCATCTGAGGCCGGACGCTCCGCGGTGGCTCTGTGGGAAGCATCGCCGAAGTGATTGCCACCAAGACAAATGCAGTGACCAGCCCTAGTGCGGGAAGGACCCGGGGAATCCCCGCTCTCCTCATGGGACCTTCAGGGTTGCTCCGCGTCCCGATCCTTCCACCGGCTCGCCCGGATTCGGACCGGTTCCCTCGCTCGATAGGGAGGGCCTGATACGTTCACATACATATAAAGGCGCATTCGGCCACCTCTCTCCCCTTCCGACGAGGATCCCCCGGTGGGCCGTACGCCGGGTCCCCGACCGGCGGGGAGCCTGAAGTCGTCGGAGGGTAGGGCCTCTGCGGGTCCGCCCCCCTCTCTTTTGTGGGGGGCGAGGCTGCTCTTCCAGCGTCTCCGGACCGGGGCTGGTCCAGGCATCACGATTAAATATGCGGTTACGGAATAGACCGCGCGGGTGTGTTCGACAAGTCCTCCCTGGGCTTGTTCGACAAACCGGGACCCATGGAAACAGCGAGGGAGGAGGAAAGGATCGCGGTCCGGTGCTCACGCCGCGAGCTCCAGTTCCTGGACTCCTTCGTGGTGAGCGGGGAGTTCTCCACGCGCTCGGAGCTCATCCGGGCCGCGCTCCAGGACTTCCTCTCCCGCCGCGCCCGTGAGGCCCCGGCCGATCCTGCCCCCGTCCCCGCCCCGGCGCCCGCGAGCTCCGCCCCTCCGGCGAGCGAGATCCCGCTCCGCCCCGAGGAACGCGAGATCGTGGAGGCCTACGCCGAACTCGTCCAGAACGGCGCACCGGTGTCCGCCACTCTGGCCGAGCTCGTCCGTCGCGGGATGCGCGATGGCCGGATCGTCGAACAGGTCGAGGCGACCCGGAACCTGGTGCGGTCCTCCGCCGAAAGGCGGGAAAGGGCCCAGCAGGCCGCCCGGAGCGCGCAAGAGCTCGAACGGCAGGGGTACGGCCGATGAGCTCGCCAGGGAGACCGAGGAAGAGCGCCCCGATCCCCAGGGGGAGTGGTGAACTTGACCGACGCGGAGACCGTCCGAGAGCAATCCAAGGCTGACCAGGGCCCGTCCACAACGAGCCCCGCCCGACCGCCGGGACCCTCTCGTCTCCGTTTGGGCCGCGAAGTCCGTTTCCTTCTCGTCGCCGTCGGAGGCGCCGCCGTCCGCGTCGTCCGCTCCGCCCAGGCCCACGGGCTGCGCTACCAGGAGACCGTCGCGATCAACGGGGACGAACGGGTCCAGGAAGCCATGGACTTCGACCTCCGAGTCTGCCTGAAATCCCCCTGGGAAGGCGACGACCCGGATCCCGGCAGCCTCTCGGAAGGCCGGCTCGCCCTCGTCCCCGCCCTCGAGACCCTCTTCGAGGGGGTCACCTTCGTCACCCTGGTGGGGAGCCTCGGCGGCGAGACCGGCTCCTCCGTCCTTCCGGCCGTCCTGGAAGCGGCCGGGCGCCACGCCTCTTTCCTCTCCGTCTTCCTCGTGAAGCCCTTCGCCTGCGAGCAGGAGCGACGGGACCTCGCCGAGGCCTCCCTCTCCCAGCTTAAGCAGAACCCCAGTCTCCGGGGGCTCCAGCGCCAGCAACGTGCCTCCCTCTTCGTCCTCGACAACGAGCGGGCGGTCCCGCTCCTCCGCACGCAGCCGCTCCGGGCCCTCACGGGAGGCTACGGCCAGACCGTCGCCGACCACATCCTCGAGCGCTACATCCAGCCCGCGGAGGGCGTCCTCCGGGATTTCCGTCTCCTCAACGAGACGCGCCTGCTCTCCCCGGAGACGGCCGTCCCGCTCGACGCTGCGGCGGCTCCCAGCCTCCTCGAGCACCTTCCAGGGGCCTTCCCTGCGCAGCCGGTGGAGGCCTCCCCACCGGGGGCCCCGGCGGGCCTCGAGCTCCTCCTCGAAGTGGCCCCTTCGGAGCCGATGGGCACCGCCCGCTGAGAGCGGGACCCTTTCCGGAGCGTCACCGCAGCGGTAGGAAGGGTTAAGCCCCCCCCTCGCTGCGGCCGCCCCACTTCGAGATGACGGCCCGGGGGAAAGTGCTCGCCGCCGTGCTGGGGATCGGGGTCCCCGGCGCGCTCATCGCCGTCGATGTCGTGCTGTTCAGCTCGAACCCTCTGGGGTTCATCGGGGCGGTCACCTGGCTGCTCGGGGGCTGCGTCTACCTGGTGAGCTACCAGGACCACGAGTGAGCCGGCCCCTTCCCGGGCTCAGCCGTAGATGGACGGCTCGCGGACCTGCGCGGTCGATGTCCGCTCCGCTCCCGAGGACCCCGTGCTCATTTTCATGCTCTCGCGGAGCATCCGCTCGAGCACCTCGGCCTGCTTGAGCAGAGGTTCGGGATCGACATTGAGGTCCGGGACCAGCCGGTCCAGGGCCTGGAGCAGGTGGGCGGCGGCCCGGTACTCGGGGATCTCCGCCTCCCCGATCCGCGCGAAGAGGACGCTCAGGTTGAACTGCTCGTGGGCCGCCTCGTTGAGAAGGTCCCCGGTGAGGCCCCCCACGACCCCCTGGTCGAGGCGGGGGAAGCTCAGCTGGGTGAGGACCCGGTCCGCCGAGTCCGTCGCCGGGATGGCCACGATGACCCCGTCGTCCTTGGTCGGCACGGTGGTCACGGGAGCCGCCTTGCCCGCTTCCCCCCCTTCCTCCTCGTCCTGTCGCTGCAGCACCCCTTCAACGACATAGGCCGGGGCCATCCCCTTATCCTTGAGCCAGCCGATGATGGCCCGCGCCAGGTACGTGAGCAGGGAGGGGGACGGAGGGAACTCGGAGACCACCACCGCGACCTTCCGGTTGCCGTGGACGCGGATCGGCGGGTTCGGTCGGCCATCCAGGATGACCGAGGCCGAGATGAGGAACGGGGACCGGAAGGCGGCGATCCTCGGGAGTTTGAGCCGCTGGATGATGTAGTGCCCCACGATGCTGCTGGCCAGGCCGGCGCTGGGGAAGCAGATCAGCGTCGGGGTCCCTTGACCGGGGGCATCGGCCAGGGGGGCTTCCTCGGAGATGGAGAGTTCCGGCGTTCCGCCCAGGAGGTCCGGGGTCATGGGGGAGGGATGGACCCTTCTCTTCTAAGCCCTCCCGTCAGGTCCCCTGAACCCGGCGGGGCGCTTTTTTTAGTCCCCCGAGGGTGAGTTCGACCGTGGGCGTCCCCCTACGAGACTTGGTCCACCCCACCTCCGCCCCTCTGGCCGAGCTCAGGGGGCGCAAGCTCGCGCTCGACGCCTACAACATGATCTACCAGTTCCTCGCCACGATCCGCCAGCCGGACGGCGAGCCCTTCACGGACTCGCAGGGCCGGGTGACCAGCCATCTGGTGGGACTGCTCTACCGGACCGCGAGCCTCCTGGAGAACGGGGTGCTCCCCGTGTACGTCTTCGATGGCCCCCCCTCCCCCCTCAAGGCCGGCACCCTCCGTCAGCGTGCCCTGGCCAAGGAGAAGGCCCAGGAGGCCTGGGCTCAGGCGCTCGAAGCGGGAGACCTAGAGCGGGCAAAGAAGAAGGCCGGCGCTACCTCCCGGCTCACCCCCGAGATGGCGGAGGAGGCCCGGAAGCTCCTCAGCACCCTGGGAGTCCCCCACCTCCAGGCTCCGTCCGAGGGGGAAGCCCAGGCGGTGCACATGGCCCGGCAGGGACGCGTGTGGTCCGCCGCCAGCGAAGACTATGACACGCTCCTGTTCGGGACCCCTCGGCTCGTCCGCGGGCTGGGTGCCTCGCGGGGGGCGAACACGACCGTGGAGCTCCTTGAGACCCCGAAGATGCTCGAGGAGCTCGGCATCTCCCAGGAGGAGCTCATCCTCCTCGGCCTGCTGGTCGGCACGGACTTCAACGAAGGCGTGCGAGGGATCGGACCGAAGCGGGCGCTGAAACTGGTGCGCGAGCACAAGGGGTTCGAGGAGACGCTGCGCGCCCTCTCCCAGGACCCGGCGCCCTTCCTCGAGGTGCGCGAGCTCTTCTTGCATCCCCCCGTCACCGATGACTACACGCTCCGCTGGCGCGCCCCAGACCTTGGCGCCGCCAGGGATCTCCTGGTCGCCGGGCACGGGTTCGACGCCGCACGCGTCGAACGGGCGCTCCAGGGGGTGCACGG
>JAKATE010000063.1 GCA_021828085.1 Thermoplasmata archaeon
CTCCTCCTCGCCCGGCGGGGGGTCAGCGACGCCGGGGCGGCCCTCGAGGAGGGAAAGCTCCCCCCGGAGAGCGGAGCGAAGGACCTCGGTGCCCTGGCCGACCAAGTGCTGCGCTCGGGGCTCTCCCGGGTGAAGGGGGTCCGCCCGCTCTTCCGGCTCCACCCGCCCAAGGGCGGCTGGGGGTCGACCAAACGGCCGTACTCGCTCGGGGGGTCGCTCGGTTTCCGGGCCGCCGGGACCAAGCACGATATGGACGACCTTCTGCGGAGGATGGTCTAGGAGCTCCCATGCCGTCGCGGACGAGGAAGTTCCGGGGGAGCCGCACCCACGGACGCGGGATCAAGGCCGGCCGCGGCGCCGGCAAGCAGGGTGGCCGCGGGAACGCGGGGCTCCACAAGTACAAGTTCAAGAGCATGCTCATCTACGCCCCGGACCACTTCGGCCGGCACGGCTTCAAGCGGCCGGCGGCGGTGGAGGAGTTCCCCGTGGCGGTGAACGTGGGGGAGCTCGAGGGGCTCCTGCCCCTGCTGCGGAGCGGCGGGGCCGTCCGCGAGGAGGGCCCGACCCTCGTCGCCGACCTCTCCCGGATCGGGATCGAGCGGCTGCTCGGGGGGGGTCGCGCCGAGCGCCCCTGGAAGGTCTACGTCGGACACGCCTCCTCCCACGCGAAGGAGAAGGTCGAGGTGCTCGAGTCCCCGCCGGAAGGGCTCGGCCCCACGCCCTCCCCCGCCTGAGCGGAGCCCCTCAGCGCCCCGCCGGCTGGGGCCGATTGGGCGAGGAGTACCGCGCACCTTCCACGGCTCCCTTGGGCACCGCCTCCTCGATACGCTCGAGGTCCCTTCGGGAGAGCCGGACCTCGGCGGCCGCTGCGTTCTCCTCCAGGTACTCCGGGCGCTTGGTGCCCGGGATGGGCACCAGGTCCGGCCCCTGGGCGAGCAGCCAGGCGAGCGCCAGCTGGGCGGGGGTCAGGGAGAGCTCGCGCGCGAGGGCGCCGAGACGGTCCACCAGGCGCAGGTTCCGCTGGAGCGGCCCCGGCTGGAACCGCGGGATGCTCCGGCGGAAATCGCTGGCGGGGAGGTCCTCGGTGCCGGAGAGGCGACCGGTCAGGAAGCCGCGGCCCAGGGGGCTGAACGGGACGAACCCGACCCCCAGCTCGCGGCAGGCCGGCAGGATACCCTCCTCGGGCTCGCGCGTCCAGAGGGAGTACTCGCTCTGGACGGCCGTGATGGGGTGGACCGCGCACGCCCTCCGGAGCGTCCCGGCATCGACCTCGGAGAGTCCCAGGTAGCGGACCTTCCCGTCGTCGACGAGCTCCGCCATCGCCCCCACGCTCACCTCGATGGGGACCTTCGGGTCCACCCGGTGGAGATAGTACAGGTCGATCCGTTCGACACCCAGCCGCCGGAGGGAGGCCTCGCAGCTTTCACGGATGTGCGCCGGGGACCCGTCCCGTCCGCTGAGGCTCCCCCCTTCCCCCCGGACGATTCCGCATTTGGTGGCGAGGAAGAACCTCGAGCCGCTCTCGCGGAGCGCCCGGCCGACCACCTCCTCGTTGGTGTAGGGCCCATAGACGTCCGCGGTGTCGAAGAAGTCGATGCCGAGCTCGAGGGCCCGACGGATGGTCGCCTCCCCGCCCTTCGGATCCGGCTCGCCGTAGGACTGGTTGATCCCCATGCAACCCAGACCCAGGGCCGAGACCTCGGGCCCCCGGGGGCCCAACCGGCGCCGCTGCACGGGGCCCGGGAGCCCCCGGAGGAAGATACCGATGGCGGACGTACCCGGGGGCACGACGGCCGGCGATCCCGGACCAGCGTCTCCGGGGTGCGGAGAGCGCCCGTGGATGAGCAGGGTATATAACCCCCGCCTCGGGTAGGCCGGTCAGCTATCCGGAGGACAGCGGTTTGGCCACAGACGAGATCCCGCGGGACTGGAGGAGCCTGCCCTTCTTCGTGGTGCTGGGCGCCATCCTGCTCTACCTGCTCGACATCTGGTACCACCCCACCCTCGCGGCCCTCGCCATCACCGGCGTCCTCCTCCTCCTGAGCTTCGGGCTGATCGTCCTGCTCATCTCCTACGACGGGGACAAGTCCAAGCTCTACGGCTGGAAGGGCCTCGCGCAGAAGCTCCCGGCGGTGACCAAGCCCTCCGGCCACGTGCATTTCCGGAGCAAGCTGCTCTGGACGCTCGTCATCCTGCTGCTGTACTTCCTGCTCACGAACATCTTCATCTACGGGATCGACCAGGCCACCGCCATCGACCTCTTCGCCGCCTACCGCGCCATCCTCGCGGGCGCCCAGGGGACGCTCATGCAGCTGGGCATCGGGCCCATCGTGACCGGCTCGATCATCATGCAGTTGTTCGTCGGGGCGAAGATCATCAACCTCGACCTCAACAACGACGAGGACAAGGGGATCTACCAGGGCTCGCAGAAGATCCTGGTGCTGATCATGATCATGGTCGAGGCCGTCCCGCAGGTCTTCGGCTACCTCGACCCCTCCACGAGCTTCGTGTCGGCGCTCAACGCCTTCTCCCCGGGGAACGGGGCGCTCCTCGCGGATGTCATCATCATCTCCCAGATCGCCTTCGGCAGCTACCTCGTCTTCCTCATGGACGAGGTGGTGAGCAAGTGGGGGATCGGCAGCGGGATCTCGCTCTTCATCGCCGCCGGGGTCTCCCAGGCGATCTTCACGGGGACGGTCAATTGGCTTCCCCAGACCCCCTCGTCCCCGCTCTCCACGAGCAATCCCCCGGCCGGGACGATCTTCAAGACCTACTACCTGATGACGCACTTGAACGCGGGCCAGCTCGCGAGCGGAGGGCTCGAGGAGATCCTCCTGCGTCAGCCCAATCCCATCACCGCGCTCGTCGGCACCGCGATCATCTTCTTCATCGTCGCGTGGACCGAGTCCACGCGCATCGAGCTGCCCCTCTCGCACGCCGAGGCCCGGGGGGCCCGGGGCCGCTACCCGCTGCGGCTCATCTACGCCTCGAACATCCCGGTCATCCTCATGGCCGCGCTGCTCGCCAACGTCTCGATGTTCTCCATCCTGCTCTGGAGCAACTCCACCCTGATGAACTTCCCCGGGCTCGGGCACCAATGGTGGGTGGGGGCGTACCCCAACGCCGCGCAGGTCGCGCAGGGGATCTCGCAGACCCAGCCGCTCTCCGGCGTGGCGTACTATCTGTCCACGCCCAACGGGTTGGAAGGGTGGCTCCTCCCGATCATCAATCCGGGGCAGTACGGGAGCCTGCTCTACGGGCACACGCCGTACCAGATGCTGGCGCACGTGCTGATCTATTTCGGCCTCATGGTCGGCGGCTCGATCATGTTCGCCAAGTTCTGGATCCAGACCACCAACATGGGACCGGAGGCCGTGGCGAAGCAGATCGAATCGAGCGGGATGCAGATCCCGGGCTTCCGTAGAGATCCCCGGGTCTTGCGTCGTATCCTGGAGCGCTACATCCCTGTCATCACCGTCATCTCGGGGGCCACCGTGGGAGCCCTCGCGGCCGGTGCCGACCTCATCGGCACGGTGGGAAACGCGTCGGGGACCGGGGTGCTCCTGACGGTGGGGATCATCATCAACCTGTATGAGGCCATGGGGCGTGAACAGCTCATGGAGATGAACCCCCTGCTCCGCAGGTTCCTGGGAGGCGAGTAGTCGCCATGGCGAGCCGGCCGGCCCGGCCGCTCCCCTCCCCGGCGCCCGAGGACGAGGAGGAGACCGCCGCCCCGGAAGAGGAGGGGAGCGAGGAGGAGGGCTCCGAGGAAGAGGAGCCGGCCTCCGAGGAGGACCCCGAGGAGTCCGCGGAGGAGAAGGAGGAGGCCGCCCCGCTGCGCTCGGGAGGAGCGGCCCCGCCACCGGTGCGCCCCCGCCCTCCGCCGATCAGCCCGTGGAAGAGCTTGGAGCGTTTCATCCTGATCTTCCTGGGCCTGCTCGGGATCTACATGCTCTTCGACACGAGCGCCCGCAACGGCGTCGCGGTGGCCATGGGGGACTTCTTCGCCCCCACGTTCGGCTTCGGGGGCCAGCATGTGCTCCTCACCATGTTCCTCACCGGCGTCGTGGAGATGGCCATCACCGCCGTGGCGTACCATTTCACCACCGACTGGGTCGAGGCGGCCCGGGTCCAGAAGCACAACCAGGCCATCCGCCCGCTCTACACCCGGGCGCTGCGCAGCGGTAAGAAGGACCGGATCGAGGCGCTCAAGCCGCACATGACCGAGCTGCAGAACCGGCAGACGCACGTCACCTTCGCCCAGCTCAAGGGGATGGTGGTGACCTGGGTGCTCATCATCGCCATCTACACGTGGATGGGGCTGTTCATCAGCGCCTCCACGACCAACCCGTACGTGAACCTGTTCGGGGCCCGGGTGGACCTCCTCTCCAGCTTTGGCCCTCTCCCGATCTGGTTCGCGATCTTCTCGCTCTACACGCTCCCGCTCAACCTGATCTTCCGCCGCTACCTCAAGCACGTGGCGCTCTCCCGACGGCTCGGGGACCTTAAGAGCACCCCGCCGGTGGCTGCGACGGAGAGGACGGCGTGAGAGGGACCCCGATCACCATCTCCGGCCCCCCGGGTTCCGGCAAGACCACTGCGGCGCGCCGGCTCGGCGAGCGCCTGCACCGGGAGGTGGTCTCGGTGGGGGAGCTCTTCCGCGCCATGGCCCGGGAGCGCTCCCTCGACCTCCTCGCCTTCGGGGCACTTGCGGCGAAGGACCCCCGGATCGACCACGACCTCGACGAGCGCATGGTCGGTCTCGCCTCCGGGACCCGGGTCCTCGAGGGGCGCATCATCGGCGAGCTGCTCTACCGCCGCAACCTGCCCGTCTACCGCATCCAGCTTACGGCCCGGGAGGAGGTCCGCGCCGAGCGCATCTCCTCGCGCGAGAACCTCCCGACCGCGACGGTCCTCGAGCGCATGCGCAGCCGGGAGACCAACGAGCGCGAGCGCTACTACCACTTCTACGGCATCGACCTCGACCACCTCGCCTTCGAGAGGACCGTGGACACGTCGGACCTGACCCCCGAGGGGGTGGTGGGGCTCCTCCTCGAAGGGCTCCCCCCGGAGCTCCACCCGTCGTGAGCGCGAGCCCGCCCGGAGCCGGCCCCCCGCCCTTGCCCCTCCCTCCGGAGGGGGGGTTCCTGGTACTGGACAAGCCCCGCGGACCCTCCTCGCACCAGGTCACGGCGTGGGTCCGGGACCTCCTGGGGGCCGACCGGGCCGGCCACGCCGGCACCCTTGACCCGGGAGTGAGCGGGGTGCTGGTGATCTCCCTCGGGAAGGCCCTCCGGCTGCTGCCGCTGCTCCTCCGCTTCTCGAAACGCTACGTGACGGTGATCACCTTCCACGGCAGCGTGGCTCCGGCGCTGCTCGAGAAGACCCTCGCGGAGTTCGTCGGACCCGTCTACCAGACCCCACCGGTCCGCTCCGCCGTCCGGCGCGAGCGACGCATCCGGACCATCCACGAGATCACTCTCCTCGAGCGGCAGGGGCGGGACGTGCTGCTGGAGGTGCAGGCGGACAGCGGCACGTACATCCGGACCCTGGCGGTGGACCTGGGGGAGGCCGTGGGGACCGGCGCGCACATGTCCGAGCTCCGGAGGACCGCCACGGGGCCTTTCACCGAGGACCAGGCGATCTCGCTGGCCGAGCTCGCCGACCGGGTGGCCCGGGCGCGGGAGGGCCGGCCGGCCGACCTGGCCGCCGCCCTCCGACCCCCCGTCGCCGTCTGGAGCCGCTTCCCCCAGGTGGTGGTCAAGGACAGTGCCGTCGACGCGCTCGCCCACGGTGCGGACCTGGCCGCCCAGGGGGTGCTCAAGCTCGTCCATCCTTTCCCGGCCGGCTCGCTCGTCGTGCTCGTCACGCGCCACGAGGAGCTGGTGGGGCTCGGGGAGGCGCTCGTGGGTTCGGAGGAGATGCTGCACCGTCGCTCGGGCTGGGTCGTCGACGCCCACCAGGTGCTCATGGAGACGGGACGCTATCCGGCCCAGTGGGCCCGGCCCGGCAAGGGATCGGCCTCAGGACCGAACCGGTCCGCCGAAGCTTAACTAACCCGGGTCCTCCCCTGCCCCCGTGGACCCGAGCGCGCAGACCTGGGCGATCGGGGTCTCCCTGGGAGCGCTCGGCCTCGCCCTGGGGGGGCTCTTCGTCCGGGGGATCGGGCAGTATCTACGCACCCGCCAGCGGCTCCAGCTCTTCTGGGCGGGCGGGATGGGGCTCGCCGCCGGCGCCATGGCCATCGAAACCGTGGTCTACGCCGGCGTCGTCTCCTCCGGCCTGCTGCAGGCCTACGTCTTCCTCACCGCGGCGC
This sequence comes from Thermoplasmata archaeon, assembly GCA_021828085.1. Classification (GTDB taxonomy): domain Archaea; phylum Thermoplasmatota; class Thermoplasmata; order Lutacidiplasmatales; family UBA184; genus JAKATE01. The sequence goes on from JAKATE010000063.1 coordinate 6,317, forward strand.
TCGTGGGGGTGCTCTCCCTCGGGGCGACGCGTGTGCTGAAGCGTCCCCGCTTTGAGAGCGGCTACCGCGGGTTCATCTTCGCTTCCATTGCGCTGGTGGGGCTGGCGTGCCTCCTCGTACCCATCCCCCCCTCCGCCATGGTCTCGGGGAACATCATCGTGCACAATCCCCCGTTGCTCCTCCTCCTGCTCTCCACCGTGGTCACCGGGCCGGCGACCGTCGTGCTCCTGGCCTCGGCGGGGGTCTCCTTGCGCCGGACCCGTCAGTGGCAGGGCCTCCTGATGATCGCCGGGGCGCTCGTCCTGGGAGCCGGCGGGGCGCTCTACATCGCGTCGTTCCCGGTGGCGCTCTACTACGCGGAGTTCATCGGGATCGTGCTGCTCTTCATCGGACTGGTGAACCTCCGTCGGGCCGTTCCGCAGCCCCTCGCCCGGTCCCAGCTCCAGCTTCCGTAAGCCCCCGGCACGGTGGAAGGCCACTACCTCGACCGACCCTGGCCCCCCGCCCCCGGTGGGGGTCCTCCTCTCGACGCACGAGCCTTAAACGGACCGGGAGGTGCGAGCGGCGATGGTCCTGCGTCTCTTCGACACCCTGAAGGAGCGGACCCAGGCCTTCTCGCCTCCGCCGGATGCCCCGGTCCGGATCTATGTCTGCGGACCGACCGTCTACGCCCCCTCCCATGTGGGACACGCCCGCAACTACCTGCTCTTCGATGGCCTTCGGCGCTTCCTCGAGTCCTCCGGTCACCGGGTCCGCCTGGTCGAGAACATCACCGACTTCGAGGAGAAGATCAGCCGGCGGGCGCGGGAGCTCGGCCTCCCCTGGAGGGTCCTCGCCCGCCGGGAGGAGCGGGACTTCCTCCACCTCATGGACCGGATCCGTGTCCGCCCCAGCGAGCACCAGCCCCGCTCCAGCGATTTCGTCCCCGAGATGGTCCGTCTCATCCGCTGGCTCGAGCGCCGGCAGATGGCCTACCGGCGGGGAGGCTCGGTCTACCTGCGGGCCCGGGCTGTCGACGGAGGGGAGAACTTCCCGGCCGCCGAGCTCCTCTCCGATCACTCCGTCCCCGACGCGGCGGGGTCGGACCTCCCGGAGGCGGACGACCCGCTCGACTTCGCCCTCTGGAAGCCGCCGGAGCCGGGCGGGCCGGTCTGGTCCAGCCCCTGGGGGCGAGGGGTCCCCGGCTGGCACATCGAGTGCTTCGTGATGGCCCAGAGGTATCTCCGGACCCCGGTGGACCTCCACGGCGGGGGCCTCGACCTGATCTTCCCGCACCACTACGCGGAGAACCTCCTGAGCTACGCCGTGACGGGACGGGTGTTCTCCCGGCGGTTCGTCCACGGGGGATTCGTCACCATGGGCGAGGTGAAGATGTCGAAGTCCCTGGGGAACCTCGTTCCCCTCTCCCAAGCGCTGGAGGAGCTCAGCCCGGAAGGGCTGCGGTGGTACCTCTGGACCGCGGCCCCCTATCGGGAGAAGCTGGAGTACGACCCCCGCCGGGCACAGCAGGCGCAGCGGCGGTTCGAGGAGGTCCGCCAGCGGATCACCCCGCTCGGCCGGGCGGGGGATGGCGACGTCCCTGCCCGCTCCCTGGAACGGCTCCTGGGAAAGGTCCGTGCACGCATCGGGAGCGAACTCGACTTCGGCGGAGCCCTCGAGGGGCTCACGGAGGGGGCGGAAGAGCTCGCCGGGACCGGGAGACCGGGAATCCGCCGCGGGGAGGCCCCGCGGGCCCGGAGGGCGCTCCTGGGCCTCAGCGAACTTACCGGGATCCCATGGCTTGGGCCCACGCGCGCCGCCGGGAAAGGACGTGCCTCGCGCGGGAGCTAGCTAGCCCGTAGCGTTCTCGAGGATCAGGCTGGTCCCATTCCCGCCGCCCATGCAGAGCGTGGCGAGGCCCCGGAAGGCCTTGCGACGGATCATCTCGTGCAGAAGGGTCACCACGATCCGAGCCCCGGAGCACCCGATCGGGTGACCGAGGGCCACCGCTCCGCCATTGACGTTGAAGATCCGCTCGGGTACCTCCAGGGCCCTCCGAACGGCGATCGACGCGGTGGAGAACGCCTCATTGTGCTCGAAGAGGTCGAGGTCCCCCACTCCGAGTCCCTCCTTCTGGAGATGGGCGCGGACGGTGGGGATCGGCGACTCCATGACGTCCGCAGGGGCCACCCCCCCCACCTGGGAGGAACGGATCCAGGCGAGCGGCGGGCGCGAGAGCTTCGCCGCCATCTCCTCGGAGGCCAGGACGAGGGCCGCGGCACCGTCGGAGAGCTGGGAGGAGTTACCGGCCGTGAGGACGCCCCCGGGGAGGAAGGCCGGGCGCAGCGTGGCGAGCTTCTCCCGGGTGCTGTTCCCCCGGGGCCCCTCATCGCGTCGGACCTCGGTGGAACCGGTCACCGAGGCCGGCACGGCGACGATCTCCTGCGCGAACCGGCCGTCCTCCGAGGCGCGGTGGGCGCGTAGATGGCTCTCCAGGGCGAACTCATCGGCCTCCTCGCGCGAGATGTGGAAGCGCTGCGCGATCCGCTCCCCCGTCATCCCCATGCTCTGGTGGTCGTACGCGTCCGTGAGACCATCGTTCTGCATGGCGTCGAGGACCGGGACGTCCCCGAGGCGGATCCCCCAGCGCGCCCGCGCCGGCAGAAGGAAGGGGGCGTTGCTCATGCTCTCCATCCCGCCCGCGAGCACGAGGGAGACGTCGCCGGCCCGGATCTCGCTGGAGGCGAACATCAGGCTCTTCATCCCCGAGCCGCAGACCTTGTTGACCGTGACCCCTCCGACGTTCGGCGGGATGCCACTGTGGAGGAGCACCTGCCGGGCCGGGTTCTGACCGACCCCGGCGGCGATGCCGCAACCGAAGATCACCTCCTCGACCTGGTCCGGGCGTACCCCCGCACGTTCCAGGGCGGCCCCGGCGGCGATCTTCCCGAGGAAGGGAGAGGGGACCTTCGATAGGCCGCCGCCGAACTTCCCGATGGGGGTGCGGACCGCGCTCAGGATCGCCACCCGGCCCGGAGGCTCGCTCATGGGGTTTCGGAGCCCGGGGCGTTTATAACAATGAGAGGCGGAAGACCGGTCGTCGGGGAACGGCCCGACCCCAACCCCGACGGACGGGAGGGCGACCGAACCGCCGGGTCCCTAATCCTCTTCCACGCGGGGGGCGAGCAGGAACTGGCCGTCGCCGTTCCCCGAGGCGAGCGTGAAGTCGAGCTTGAGCGGGTACTGGTTGCCCAGCGCCAGCGTCACCGAGTCCGCAGTGACGATGGACTTCACCATGTTGGAGAAGAAGTCCAGCGGGTACATGCTCCGCGTCGGCTCGCGCGTCTCCAGCGAGATCAGCGCGTCCTTGGGGAGCCTCAGGTCGACGCGGTCATTCTCCCCCTCGGAATGCAGGGTGAACCCTTCGGGGTCGAGGGTGAGCGTCACGTGGTCGCTGATCGACTCCGAGCCCCGGATCCCCTGACGGAGGTCCTCGATCTTCAGGCTCACCTTCGCGGTGGGAGTGACGGCCGGGACCTTCGGGTCGGACATCCCCTGGGGGTCCACCACGCTCATCGACCGGCTGAGCTTCCCCACCGAGACCACCAGGCGCGCCTTGGTGTTGTCGTAGTGGATCTCCAGGGAATCGCCCGGGCGCGCCAGCTGGAGGACCTCGCGGACCTTCTCCAGGTCGAGCCCGATCTCCACCGGCTCACCGGAGAACTCCTCGAAGGCGGACTTGGTCAACCGGACCACGAGCATGGCGACGTGGGAAGGGTCCACGGCCTTCGCCTCCAGCCCCTCGGGGGTGACCACGAGCTTGACCTCAGGGACGAGGGTCGAGATGACCCCCACCACTTCCCGGAGCACTTCCATTCGAACTCGCGCCCGGAACATGAGGGGACCCGTTCGTCGGCCCACCCCCCCCCCCCCCAAAACA
>JAKATE010000064.1 GCA_021828085.1 Thermoplasmata archaeon
ACTGCACTCCCGTGGGACAGTCCGAGCCCTTGGGAACCCCTCCGGCCCTCGGAGCTGCCCTCGCCCCCGGGAGCTGGGTGCTCGACCTGGTCTACCGGCCCCGGATCCCCTGGCTCGCGGAGCTTGCCCATCGGGTGGGCGCGCGCTACGAGGACGGCACGCGCATCCTGCTCTATCAGGCGCGAGAGAGCTTCGAGCACTTTACCGGTCGGGAGCTCGCCGACGCCAGCTTCGAGGCGCTTCTTCCGGAGGCGGGCGCATGAGGGAGACCTATCGGGGCCGAGCGTGGGGGGCGATCTCCTTCCTGAACGCGATCCCTACAGGAGTGGGATCGGCGGCGGCGGTGAGGCTCCCTCTCACCGTCGAGCTGAGCCGGGAGGGGGGAGGGGAAGCGCTCTCCGCCCGGGCCGACTCCTCCCCGCTGGTCCGTTCGACCCTCGAGGAAGCGGAACGCGCGGGGGCGAAGGTGCGCCAACCGCTTTCGTTCCGGGTGAGGTCGCAGATCCCCGAAGGGCAGGGCCTCAAGAGCTCCTCCGCGCTCACCGTGGCCCTGCTCCGTGCGCTCTTCGCGGCCTCCAGCCTCCCGCCGCCCGAGGGGCTCGCCCTCGCCCGCATGAGCTCCCGGGCGGCGCAGAGCTCGGGGGAGAGCCTCACCGGCGCCTTCGACGACGCCCTCGCGAGCGCGCTCGGGGAGGCGGTGGTGGCCGACAACCGGCGGCTCGAGCTGCTTGCCCGGCCCCCGCTGGAGCCCCGGTGGGCCGTCTGGATCCGTACCGCGCAGGCCCCCCACGCCCCTCCGGAGGAGCTGCGTCGCCGGTGGGCCCAGGGAGCGGATCCCCGCGCCCGACAGGCGGAGCAACTCGCCCGCGAAGGACGCCTGCTGGAAGCGATGACCCTCAACGGTGCGGTCGTCGAGGAGACCTTGGGCTACGACTACTCCCGTCTCCGGAACTGGCTTCAACAGCGGGGGGCGCTCGCCTGCGGGGTCTCCGGGAACGGGCCGGCCCTTGCCGCGGTCTTCGATTCCTCCCGGCTCCCGGGCGATGCTCTGGATCCCCCCTCCCCGGGCCGAACGCTCTGTGTCCCCTTCGCGGTCGACGGGGATGGAGGCGCCGCATGAACGCCGTGACCTCCTCTCGGACGGCCCCGGAGGGACCACCCCCCGTCCCCTTCGTGCTCCACCCTGGACGCGTGGCGGGGGAGATCAGTGGCTCCCCGTCGAAGTCCTACACCCACCGCGCACTGCTGAGGGCTCTGCTCAGCCAAGGGGGTGGGGAGCTACTCCAACCCTTGCGGAGCGAGGACACCCTCGCGAGCGCCCGAGTGGCAGAAGTGCTCGGCCTCTCGTTGGACGGGCCGGAGGACCCTGCCTCCGACCGGTGGAGGTTCCATCCGGGGAACCCCCCGGGGCCAGCGACCTCTCGCCTCCTCCTCGACGCACGGGAGTCCGGGACGACCCTACGCCTCTTCTCGGCCGCGAGCGCCCTCTCCGGGGCTTCGGTCCAGTGGCAGGGGGCGGCCTCCCTGGCGGTGCGCCCGATGGACCCTCTGCTCGACGCGCTCGAGCTTCTGGGGGTCCAGGTGGAGCGGGCCGCTCCCGGCCGATCGCTCCCCTTTCACCTTCGGGGCCCCCTCCGTGCCGGCTCCGTGGAGCTCCCGGGAGGCACGAGCAGCCAGTTCCTCTCCGCCCTGCTCTTCTCCTTGCCAGTCCTCGCCGGGGAGAGCCGCATCGACGTCCTAGGTCCCCAGGTCTCCGAACCGTACGTCGAGGCCACGCTCCATGCCCTGGCGTCCGCAGGTGTTCAGGTCGCCAAGGAGGGGACCACCTACCATGTCCCGGGAGGGCAGAGGTACCGGGCCGGGACGCTCCCGATCCCGGCGGATGCGAGCTCGGCGGCCTACCTCTTCGCCCTGGCGGCGCTCACGGGGGGCAAGGTGCGCGTCGGTCCCTTCCCGGAAGGGTGGCCCCAGGCCGATCTCGAGCTCCTGAACATCCTTCGAGCGGCAGGCGCCGGGGTCCGCCGCGAGGGGGAGGACTACGAGGTCACGGCGGGGGGGCTCCCGCTCGGCGGTTTCGAGGCGGACCTCGATCGCTCCCCCGACCTGGCCCCGCTCCTAGGAGTATTGGCAAGCTTCGCCGGTGAGCCCTGCGAACTCCGGGGGGGCACCCAGCTTGTCCATAAGGAGAGCGACCGCCGGGCCGGCACGGAGGCGCTGGTGGCCTCGCTCGGTGCCCGCCTGGAGAGGGTCCCCACCGGCTGGAGGATCCAGGGACCCCCGAAGGCGCGCCGGCTCTCCCTGACCGACCTGACGGACCATCGGATGCTCCTCAGCGCGTGCGTCGCGGCCTCCGCACTTCCCGAACCCTCCCGCCTCGGGCCGGCCTCCGCTGCCGCCAAGTCCTACCCGGCCTTCTTCGAGCACGCCCGGACCCTCGGTCTCACGATCGAGAGAACGGAAGGAAGGGGGGTCCCGCCATGAAAATGAGCTTCGGGGAAGCGCTGCGCCTGACCCTCTTCGGGTCCAGCCATGGGTCCGAGGTGGGATGCGTCCTCGAGGGGCTGCCGGCCGGGGCTCCGGTAAGCCCCGAGCGCATCCAGCAGGAGCTTGACCGGCGCCGACCCTATGGGCGGCGCCTCGCCACTCGGCGCCGGGAGACCGACCAACTCCAGCTCCTCTCCGGGGTGACGGAAGGACGGGCCAGCGGCGGACCGCTCGTCGCGCGGGTCCCCAACGAGGATGTGCGCCGGGCCCCCTACGTCCCGCTCGAGGACACTCCGCGCCCGGGGCACGCGGACTTTCCGGCCCGGATGCGCTACGGGGACCTCCTCGACCTCTCCGGAGGAGGGATCTTCTCCGGCCGGATGACCGTGGGCCTGGTCATCGCCGGGGCTGCGGTCCGCCCCTGGCTCGAGTCCCAGGGGGTCAGTGTCGTAGCCTTCACCCGGTCGATCCACACCGTGGACGCGCCGGAGCCCGATCCATCGGTCCCCCCGGGGGTCCTGGCTGAACGCGCCCGGGCGCACGAGACGGGTTGCCCGGAGGCCGGGGTCGCGGAGTCGATGGCGCGCGCCATCGAGGAGGCCCGCCGTTCGGGAGACAGCGTGGGGGGGGTGGTGGAGGCGCGGGCGTACGGTCTGCCCGTCGGACTGGGCGAGCCCTTCTTCGACTCGCTCGAAGGGAGCCTCGCCCACGCCCTCTACGCCATCCCCGCGGTGAAGGGGGTGGAGTTCGGGGAGGGTTTCCGTGCCGCCCGGATGTTCGGGAGCGAGCACAACGATGCCTTCGAACGCCAGGGCGACCGTGTGGTGACCCGGACGAACCATGCCGGGGGCATCCTCGGGGGCCTCACCACGGGGATGCCGGTCGTCGTTCGCGTGGCGGTGAAGCCGACCAGTTCCATCGCGCGAGAGCAGGATACCGTCTCCCTCTCCACCGGACGGGCGGAGAAGCTCGTGGTGAAGGGCCGGCACGACCCGTGCATCGTCCCCCGGGCCGTCCCAGTCGTGGAGAATGTCTGCGCCTTCGTCCTGGCCGACTTCCTGCTGCGCCGGGGGCGTTCATGACGCGGATCCCCTGTGCGATCCTGGGGGCCGGGGGGTGGATCGGACAGCACTTCGCCCGTCTGCTCGACTCCCACCCGTTCTTCGAGGTCCAGGTCCTCACCGGGGACCGGAACGCCGGCCGGACGCTCGGGGCGCTCTGGCAGCTCGCCGAGCTCCCCCCGCCCCGGGAGCTCGAGGACCTCCGCTTGGTCCGGGCCACGGCGCGCGAGCTCGCCGACCGCGGGGTCCGCGTAGTCTTCTCGGCCCTTCCGACGGAAGAGGCCGGCCCGATGGAGACGCTCCTCGCCCGAAGCGGGATCGCGGTCTTCTCCAACGCCTCCGCGCATCGGATGGACCGCGGTGTCCCGCTCCTGGTCCCTGAAGTGAACGGAGCGGCCCTGGGTCGCCCTCCCCGCGGCCGGGCCCCCCTCGTGACCAACCCCAACTGCTCCACGGCGGGGCTGGTCGTCCCGCTGGCTCCGCTCCAGAAGCTCCTCGCCCCCCGGGAGGTCCATGTCTCCACCTACCAGGCGCTCTCCGGCGCGGGCTACCCCGGCGTGCCCTCCCTCGCGGTCACGGACAACCTGCTGCCGTTCATCCCCCAGGAGGAGGAGAAGATGGCCGCGGAGTCCGCGAAGATCCTCGGGTGGCCTGCGCGCGGCCGGCGGGGGTCGGTCGACCTTCTCGCCCACTGCCTCCGGGTCCCGGTCCGCGAGGGACATCTCGAGACGGTCACGGTCCGCGCGGGACGCAGGGTCAGTGCCGCCGAGGTCCTCGAGAGCTGGAAGGGCTTCGACCCGCTGACCGAAGGGCGGTCCCAGGGGGAGCTCCCCACGGCCCCCCGGGTCCCGGTGCTCTTCCGCTCCGAGCCGGACCGACCGCAACCGCTGCGCGACCGGTGGGCCGGCGAGCCGGAGCGCGCCCGGGGGATGGCCGTGACCGTGGGCCGCCTGAGGGTCGACGGACCGTTCGTCCGTTTCGTCCTGCTGGCGCACAACGCCGTGCGCGGGGGGGCTGGAGGCTCGGTGCTCAATGCGGAGTACGCCCGCTGGAGGGGATGGCTTGACGCTCGGGACTGACAGGAAGCTCTCTCCTCGGCTGATCAAGTACGGCGGAGCGGCGCTCTCGCCGGAGAACGTGCCAAAGGCCCTGGAGGACGCCCGTCAAGGAACGGGGCCGCTCGTCCTCGTCGTCTCCGCCCGGGCCGGCGTGACCGACCTGTTGCAGGGCTGCCTCAAGCCGCCCTTCCGGATGGTCGGCCATGTCGAGACCTTGGAGCAGCTACGACGGCTCCATCCGAATCTCCCGCCGGAGGGGGAGGTGGAGCTCCACGGCCTGGCCTCGGACCTCAAGGAGCTCCGGAAGGCCGGACGGGCCACCAAGGCGCTCTCGGACCGGCTTCTGGCCCGGGGGGAACGCCTGGCGGCGCACTGGTTCGCCGGCGAGCTTCGCCGGCAGGGGGTGGAAGCCGTGGCCGTCCAGGCCGACGAGATTGGTCTCTGCACCGACGGCCCGAAGGGCGAGGGACGCATCCTGCTCGAGCGCTCAGCCCGTCCGGTCCGGACGAGGATCGTTCGCGAGCTCCGGCGCGGCCGGGTCCCCGTGGTGACCGGGTTCCTGGCTCGCAGCTCCTCGGGCACCGTCACGACACTCGGGCGCGGGGGCTCGGACTACAGCGCGACCGCCATCGGCTACTGCATCGGCGCCTCCCGCGTCGAGCTGGTGAAGGACCCCTTCGAGCTCCTCACCGCCGACCCCCGTTGGGTCCCCGGTGCCCGCCCCATCCTCTCCATCTCCTTCGACGAGGCGGAGGAGCTCGCCCAGTTCGGGGCCAAGGTGCTGCATCCTCGGACCATCGAGCCGGCCCGCAAGGGGGCCTTTGAGATCATCGTCCGTTCCCTCTCCGATCCCGGAAGGCAGACCCGGGTGAGCCCGGTACCCGGCGCCCAGCCGGTCCGCGCCCTCGCCCTCCTCTCCCCCATCGCCCTCCTCATCCTCCGGGTCCCCGGCGGACGTCAACGCCGGGGCGTCATCTCCGAGGCGAGCGAGCTCCTCTCGGGCGCCGGGGTCAACGTGGTCGCGCTCTTCACCTCCTCCGCCCAGCTCTGCATCGCGGTGGAGGGCCACCAGGCCCCCCGCTCGGTCCGCGCTCTCCGGCGTTTCGTGGAGGAGGAGGGAGCGACGCTCGAGGGCCCTCACTCCGCGGCGCTCGTCACCGCCATCGGCCAGGGCATCCTCGGGGACCTCGGAGAGTTCCCACCGGAGGCCGGTTCGCTGGTGCTCGGTGCGAGCGCCACCGCCCGGGCCCTCTCCCTCGCCGTGCCGGAGCGCCGAGCCCCGGACGTGCTCCGGGAGCTCCATCTCCGCCTGGTGGAGCGGCCCTCCGTGCCCGGAGGTGCTGCATGAGCGCTGCGCCTTGGCAGAGCTTCCTCTCCGACGCCACGGAGACCTCCGGACCTGCCTTCTACTTCGAGAGGATGCCTGTCCTGGGTGGGGCGGAACCGGAGTGCTTCTACGGCCTCGACCCTCGGGAGACCTTCGAGCTCTCCCGCCCCTCGGACGTGGAGGGGCTGGCCGCACGGGTGGCGCGGGCGGGGGAGGACCCGGGAGGGTTCTTCGGTTATCTCGGGTTCGATGGTTTCGGGCTCGTCGAGCCGCTCGCCGCTCGGGGAACCCCCGCGGGCTCCCCCTTCCCTAAAGGTCTGTTCGCCTACTTCCCCCGCATCGTCAGGGGGGGACAACGGAGATCCCTGCGCCCCCCCCGGCCACTTCCGTCCTTGAAGATAGGGGCCCCGAGGGACCGCTCCGGTCCCGGAGCCTTCGCCCGCTCGGTTCGCAGGCTCCAGCGCGATATCCTGGACGGCGAGGCCTTCCAGGTGGTCCTCGCGCACCGACGCGAGAGGCGACGGGAGGGGTCGCTGCTCGCCCTGGTCGACCGCCTCCGTCGGAGGGAGCGCTACGCCTATCTCTTCTATTTCCGGTTCGGGAGCGGCGACCGGGCCGAGATCGCCGGCGCCTCGCCCGAGAACGTGCTCGAAGTGCGCGGGGACCGGGTGGCCATCGATCCCATCGCCGGCACCCGCCCCCGCCCTCCTTCCCCAGGGTCCCACCGACGTCTGCCACTCTCCCGTGACCCGAAGGAGCTGGCCGAGCATCGGATGCTCGTCGATCTCGCGCGGAACGACCTCGGGAAGGTCTCTCGCCCCGGCAGCGTGCGGGTCGCGCAGAGCGAGGTCCTCGTCCGCTACTCGCGTCTGGAGCACCTGGTCAGCCGGGTCGAAGGCCGGCTCGGACCGGGGCAGGACGCAGTCCACGCCCTCGCCTCGGCCTTCCCCGCGGGGACCGTGAGCGGGGCGCCGAAGATCCGGGCCACGGAGCTCCTCCGGCGGGAGGAGGGGACCTGGCGGGGACCCTACGGCGGGGCGCTCGGGCTCTTCGGTCCCCGGAGGCAGGCGGACCTTGCGCTCGTCATCCGCGCGGCGTTCGCCTGGGGGCCCAATCTCTACACCCAGGCCGGGGCGGGGATCGTGCAGGCCTCGAACCCCCGGCAGGAATGGGAGGAGACGCTGCAGAAGCTCTCGCGGCTCGAGAGCCTGCTCGAGCCTGGGACGCCGGAGGGCGCGGGGGGGGTGCGCGGAAGATGAAGATCGCGCTCATCGATCACCAAGACTCCTTCGTCCACAACCTCTACCAGGCGCTCGCCTCCCAGGGGGCGGAGGTCCGAACCCTCCGTTCCGATGCGGCGTTCCGGGAGGTGGAGCGCTTCGACCCGGAAGCGATCGTCCTCTCCCCGGGGCCGGGACACCCCTCCGACCGCAGGACCCTCGGGGTGACGTACCGCATCCTCGAGGAGCTCTCCCCTGAGGTCCCCACGCTGGGAGTCTGCCTCGGCCACCAGGCCATCGCCTACCACTACGGGGCCCGGGTGGTCCGCGCGCCCCGCCCCTGCCATGGGGAAACCTCCCGCATCCGGCACGGCGACGATTCGCTCTTCGAGGGCGTTGGGAACCCTCTCGTCGCGGCCCGGTACCACTCCCTCGTCGTGCGGGAATCGAGCCTCCCGCCGACGCTCCAGGTGACCGCCTGGGAGGGGGGGGAGGCGGGGCGGATCGTCATGGGCCTGCGTCACCGGCACCACCCGGTCCTCTCTCTCCAGTTCCATCCGGAATCCTACCTCACGCCGGAGGGGCCGAGGTTGCTCCGGAACTTCCTAAGGGAGGCGCATCGGTGACCTCGAGCGCGGGCGACACTTCGGGGGATCGCTGGATCGAGCCGCTCCGGGCCGGTGGACCCCTCCGACCCGAGGACGCCGAGTCGCTCGCCGAGGCCCTAACGGAGAACAAGCTCTCGTTCCCCGCGGCGGCGGAGATCCTCACCCTTCTTGCTCGGCGGGGGGAGAGTGAGGAGGAGCTCTACGCCTTCGCCAAGCACCTGCGCCAGCGGGCCGTTCCCTTCGCCGCTCCCGGTTCGGGATCGGCCATTGACCTCTGCGGCCGCGGCGGCGCGGGGCTCCGGACGTTCAACGTCTCCACCGTCAGCGCCTTCGTCGTGGCTGCTTCGGGCTTGCGCGTCGCGAAGCACGGGAACTCCTCCGCCCGGGGACCCTGCGGCTCGAGCGACCTGCTCGAGGCACTGGGGCTCCCCGTCAAAGGCACTCGCGCCTTCGCGGAGGAGACCTTCCGTCAGGAGGGGCTCGCGTTCCTCCACGCTCCGCTCTACCATCCGGTCCTGGCGGCGGTGGGGCCCCTGCGAAGGTCCCTCGGGATCCGGACCATCTTCAACCTTCTTGGCCCCCTCCTCAACCCGGCCGGGGTGCGTGCCCAGGTCGTCGGATGTTTTGATGAGGGATATGCCGAGCGAGTCGCGCACGTGCTACCCCGGCTCGATGTTGAGAGCCTCATCGCGATCTCCGGATCCGGAGGCGCGGACGAGCTTTCCCCGTATGGGGAATCCGCGGGCTTTCGAGTTTTCTCCGGCCGAACGGAACCTATCCACGTCCAGGCCGATTCCCTTCTTCTTCCGGAGGAGCGTCGGGGGGACTGGCTCGCCCTCCCGCCCGCCGAGAGCGCACGCGCCGCCCGGGAGCTGCTTGAAGGAGCGGCGGGAGCTCGCCGCGGCGCGGTCCTCCTGACGGCGGGCTCCGCCCTGTGGGTCGCCGGGGAGGTCTCCGACCTCCCGGCGGGGGTCCGGCGTGCGAGGGAGGTGCTGGATTCGGGTGCCGCGCTCACGAAGCTGCAGGCCCTCCAGGAGATCGCGAAGGCCGGGAGTTGGAGCTAAGGGATGAGCGGCGACTTCCTTTCCGGGATGGTGCAGGAGGTGCAGCGGGAGCTCGAGCGAGGCTTCTATGACAGCATGCCCCCCGGGGAAGCGCCGGTTCCCGTCCCTTCGCTCCGACGAAGGCTTCTCTGGCACCCGCGACCTCGGTTGGTCCTCGAGCTCAAGCATGCCTCTCCCGGTTACCACCGCGATCCGCTTCCCTCGGTGTCCGCCTCGCGATTCCTCGAGATCGCAGGGCGCCCCCAGACCGTGGGGCTCTCGGTCATCCCTCAACCCCACGCCTTCGGGGGCTCGCTCGAGGAGTTCGCTCAAGTGGCCCGCTCCACTTCCCTCCCGGTGATCTTCAAGGACTTCGTCGTCGACGCCCGGCAGGTCCACTGTGCTCGGCGCCTGGGAGCGGCGGCCGTCCTCCTGCTCGCCCGACTCGAGCACGTCAAGGCCTTGCGGCCCTCCCTTCAAGGCCTGGTCAACGAGGTCCACCGGGCCGGCATGGAGGCGCTCGTGGAGGTTCATGAACCTCCGGACGTCCCTCTCGCCCTCCAAAGCGGCCCCGACGTCCTCGGGGTGAACGCCCGAGACCTCTCCACGCTGGAATTGAGCCGGGAGCGAGCCCAAGAGACCCTCCGCGCTGCCCGAGACCAAGGCGTACCCCTCTTGGGGATGAGCGGGATCGCGGGTCCTCAGGACCTCCGGGCGTACGAGGCGGCGGGGGCGTGGGGGGCCCTGGTGGGTACGAGCTTCATCCTCGCCCCGGACCCTCGAGCTTTCCTCGAGGCGCTCGCGGCCCCCCCGGGAGGGGACTGATGACGATGCGCGTGAAGATCTGCGGCCTGGGCCGGGCCGACGAGGTCGAGCTCTGCGAGGGGGCGGACATGATCGGTGTGGTCATCGAAGCTCCGCGCTCTCCCCGGAGCCGGGACTGGCCGACGGCACGGTCGATCTTCTCGGCCGCCGAGGGGCGCTTCCTCCGCGTGGCCGTGCTTGTCCGCCCCGACGCGGATACGGTACGTCGGTCCTTCGACGAAGGGGCCGACCAGGCGCAGATACACGGGGGGATCCCCTCCGGCCTCGAGGAGGACGAACTGCTCCGACTCATTCCGTCCATTCCCATGCCTCGAGCGGGGGGAGGCCGGCTTCCTCCGGGGTTCGCCAAGGCCTGGGAGGGCCCGTTCCCCCTCGTCCATCTCGACACCCGGAGCGAACGGGGGGAAGGCAGATC
>JAKATE010000065.1 GCA_021828085.1 Thermoplasmata archaeon
GTGCGGGTCCTCCCGCATGGCGTGGGCGATCTTGCGATGCAGCTGTCCGGCCCGCTGGAGGTCCCCCAGCCGCTCGTCGAGGGCCGCCGCCTCCATGCGCCGGGCCTGGCCGGCCTCCAACTGCCCGAGACGGTAGAGCTGGTCGCCCAGCGATTCGAGCACCCGGGCCCGAACCCGGTCATCGGGCCTCGATTCGAGGAGGAGCAGACCGGTGCGGTAGTGGCGGACGGCCTCCTCCCGCGCGTAGAGACGGCCGGCCTCCTCCGCCGCGCGAAGGGTGTAGTCGATGGCCTTCTCCGTCGCCTGCGCCCGCTGGAAGTGATGGGCCAGCTCCGCCATGGGGACCGGGGCGCCTGAGCGCGCTAGGGACTCCAGCGCTTCCCCCGCGCGAAGATGGTCGCGCACCCGTCGGGCCACCGGGGAGTCCGAGTAGAGGGTCTCCCAGACGATCCGGTCGGGGAACGCATAGAGCACCCTGCCGGAATCGTCGGTCCGCTCCTGGAGGAACCCCCTCGAAACGGCGTTCCCGAGCCTCTCGATCACCGTCTCGGAGGGAAGGCGCGTGATTGCCTCCAGGGGACGCAGCTCGAACTCGGGACCGAGGACGGAGACGGTCCGGAGGAACCCTAGGGTCGGTTCGTCGAGCCGGTCGATCCTCTGGCGGACGAGACGCCGCACGGAGTCCGGGAGAGGGAGGTCCTCGGGAAGGTGCGGGAGGTTCGAGCCCGGCTCCGGGGTGAGGAGGCCGCCCTCCTTGAGGGAGCGGAGGAGCTCCTCGATGAAGTACGGGTTCCCCTGGGTCCGGTCGAAGATGCGGCGGACCAGCTCATCCGGAATCGCCTTCGTCTTGACGATGGCGAGGACGAGCTGACGGACGGCGGCGAGGGGGAGGTTGCCCAGCTCGATCCGCCCGGAGTCCCCCCGGCGGGAGATGCCCTCGAGCACTTCCCGCAGGAGGGGGGGCTCGGCAGCGTCGGGCCGGTGGAGGAGCAGGAGCAGGACCCGGCCCCCCTCCAGTTGTCCGGCGAACCGTTCGAGCATCCGGAGCGAGCCGGCGTCGGCCCATTGCAGGTCATCGAGAAGGATCACCAGCCCCTCCGGTCGGGCGAAGTGGATAAGGAAGTGCGAGACCGCGGTGAAGAGCCGGTCCCGGTCAGCGTCGGTGTCCTCGGAGGAGCTCTTCGGGGGAGTGCTCCCGGGGACTGCGAAGGCGGAGCAGAGGCGGGCGAGCTCGGAGACGTACTCTCCGGCCGCCTCGCGGGCGAGGTCCAACGGGATCGAGGAGACCACCTCCTCGAGCGTCTGGACCCAAAGGGAGTAGGGGGATGCGGCTCCCTCCTCGCTGGCCCTCCCCCAGACGCTCCGGGCCCCCTGGCGACCGGCCGCCCGGATGAGCTGCTCCGCGAGCCGGGTCTTCCCGACCCCCACCTCCCCCCGGATGAGGACGGTCCGGCCCTTCCCGGCGAGAGCGCTTTCGAGGGCGACCTCCAGGGTCCGAAGCTCCTCCTCCCGGTCCACCCAGGGCCCCTCGCGGACCGGGACGTTGCGGTCCGGCCGAAGGTCGATGCGGAGGATTGGGACGGGGAGCTGGATGTTCTTCAGCGTGGCGGGGCCGACGGGAACCGCCACCACGTCCAGTCCTTCCTGCGCCCCCTGGTAGACCGGGGCGGAGAGGCAGATCCCCCCGGGGGGGGCCAGCGGCTCGATGCGCGAGGCGACGTTGACGGTGTCCCCGAATAGGTCCCCCTCCTGGTGGATCACCTCGCCGTGGTGGAGTCCGATCCGGATCATCACCTGCGGGACGCTCGGGTCGCGGTTCCGCTCGGCCTGCTTACGCTGGATCGCGAGCGCACACTGGACCGCAGGGAGGGGATCGGTGAACTCCACCATGAACGCGTCCCCAATGGTCTTGACCTCACGGCCGCCGTACTGACGCAGCAGGGGGCGGACGATGGCGCGGTGCTCGTTGAGGAGCTGGAGCGCGACGTTCTCGTCCCGCTGGGTGAGCTCCGAGTAACCGACCATGTCGGTGAACATCACCGTGGCCGGCGCCCGCTGGAGCTCGGACACTCCCCGGTCGAGCGGGGCGGCTCGCTTAAAGCCTCGGACGGGCACGGCGGACGGGCGCGAAGTCTCAAAAGTAGGGTCTTACCCGCGGGGGGAACGGTATTTAACCCTCTCCAAATCCGGTCCCTCAGCGCCGAGGAAAATGCAACATGGGTAAGCGAATCGGGGTCCGGAACGGGGCGTGGGTGTTCATCATGACGGCGGCCTTCCTGGGGAGCGCCCTGCTCCTCGGCGTGAGCGGGGTCGCCTCAGCGCACTCCGTCGGAGGCGACCCGGGCTATGGCCCGTCCGGACCAGGAGGCCACGACAGCTCCCTCCAGGGGTCCCACAAGGACTCCCAGGGAGGCGGCGCGAACCAGCTCCCCGTCCTCGCAAAGATCCGCAAGCCCGACGCGGTAGCGGCCACCCCCACCCAGCTGCTCGCGCTCTCCGCCGCCAACTGCGGGGAGGTGTACGCCATCTCCCCCACCGGAGGGGTCTCCGACTATGCGACCCTCCCGGGGGCCTCCGACCACTGCTCGGAGCAGGCCCTCGCCATCTCCCCGGGGTTCGTCGGGTTCGGCGCCGGGACGTCCTTCGTGCTCCAGGACGGCCAGCTCTACGCCATCCCCTCCGGGGGCGGGGCGGGGACGATGGTCCTCCAACTCCCGGGGCTCGACGGTGGCACGCCGGGACTGACCTTCGACTACTCGGGTTCCTTCGGCTATGAGCTCATCGCCACGGGCGGCGAGCAGGGCAATGTGTTCACCATCCTCCCGAACGGTTCCGGCGGCTACTCCGCCTACTCGCTGGCGCAGGTGGGCTCCAATGTGGAGGGCCCGGCGGTCGCGCCCCTCGGGTTCGGCAACTACGGGGGCGACCTCTTCCTGACCGGGGGCCAGGGACACCACTCCGCCGTCTACGCGGTCACTCCGACGGGGTCGGTCTCCTACTTCAACCAGGCGCAGAACCCGGAGAGCGTGGCCTTCGTTCCCTCCCTCGCCTGCTCCTTCTCCACCACACCGGACGTGTACTTCGTCGCGGCGACCTCGCAGAACGCCATCCTGGCCTACGGAGGCTCGAGCTTCTCCGCCTACGCGGGCTCGGCCGGCCTGCTCCTCAGCGAGTCCGAAC
This sequence comes from Thermoplasmata archaeon, assembly GCA_021828085.1. GTDB lineage: Archaea > Thermoplasmatota > Thermoplasmata > Lutacidiplasmatales > UBA184 > JAKATE01. The sequence goes on from JAKATE010000065.1 coordinate 3,181, forward strand.
CGGGGATCTCGGTCCTCTACTCCAACGGGACCTTGAGCCCGCTCTTCCACGTCGAGGGGACCCACGAGGGGTCCTCCTACGTCACCTGCCCGGTGGGGATCACCAGCGTGGTCAACACCCCGAGCGTGTCGGGCTCCCTCTTTTCGAGCTCCAATGTGCTGGGGACCGACCCCGCGGCCTTTGATGGCCCCGCGGCGGGAGCCCTGGTGGTCACCGACGGTCTCCGAACGACCACGACCGTCACGGTGATCAACCCCGCTAGTTCGCAGAACGTGACGGTGAACGTCGGGACCGACCCGATCGGCGCGGCCTACGATGCCGGGAACGGCCTGCTCTACGTCGCCAACAACGGCTCGGACAACGTCTCGGTGATCGACGGGGCCTCCCTGGTGCCCACGGGTTCGATCTCCCTCCCGGAAGGCAGCCCGTCGGCCATCAGCTACGACGCGGCCGCCCAGGAGGTCTTCGTCGCCGAGTACGGGACGGGGGACCTCTACGTGCTGAACACCTCGGCCTCCTGTACCGCCCCGTGCAGCCGGACCGTCAGCCTCAACCTCCCCAACGACGGGGACGGCCACATCGCTTTCCCCACCGCCCTTGCCTATGATCCGGTCAACCAGACCGTCTATGGGGTGGGCAACGTGGTGGACGACGAGGGCTCGGGAGGTTACGTCTGGGGGATCGATAGTGCGTTCCATGTCTCCTACCAGGCGCTCGATGCCGCGAACACCGCGGCGGCGTACGCCCTGGGCGGCCTGGCCGTGAACTCCACCTCGGGCGAGCTGTACGTCACGGTCAACTCGACCACCCTGGTGAACGGGTCCCCCGTCAACCTCCCCGTGCTCGACTTCCTCGATCCGGGGACCCTCGTCACGGACGTCAGCGTCTCGCTGCCTTCTGCCCCGTCCGGCGTCGCCTTCAACGCGGCCACGGGCACGGTCTACCTCCCCCTGGACAACGGGAGGCTCTGGGTCCTGGACGGCAGCACGGGAGCCAACGGGGGCCAGGTCCTGGTGACCCTCGTTCTCGGGCTGGACCCGGGAACCCCGGTCTATGCCGAGCTCCCCGGCTCCCCCAACCTGGTCTACGTCATCGCGGACTTCACCTCCCCGGGGAAGGATCCGAGGATCATCCTGGGAGCCTAGTCCCGGTCCCCGAGCGTCTCGCCCCCCCGGTGACCCCCCCTCCTTCGCAGGGGGGGCCCCGCCCACGGGCTCCGCTGGTGCACGGTCTTCTCGGTCCCCGGTCGGGACTGGCCCGCGGTAGCCGGGTCAGCGGTCGGACAACCCCCCCGTCTCCCTAGGAGGGGGGCGGGGGCCGCCTTGGGTCAACCTCGCCCGGAGCGCGCGGGGCCCGGGGTCGGATCCCCGGCTCCCGACGCGACGAGGAGCACAAGCGTGGCGACCAGGGCCGCGAGGGCGGCGTACGTGTAGGGTAGCCAGGGGTTCCGGAGCGCAAGGAAGCCCAGCGCGAGATTGGAGACGAAGAGCCCCACGCTCCGGTAGGCGGTCAAGGAGCCCATGTTCCGCGCCGTCCGGTCCATAGGGGAGACGTCCGCGACGAGGGCGGGCTCGAAGGTCTCCACGACACCCAGGGCCGCACCGAGCGTCCCAGCCGCGAGGAGGAAGACCGCCAGGTCGGCCGTTCGTGCGGCCGCGAGGACGAAGAGGGCGGAACCCCCCGAGGCCAGGAGGTATCCCCCCAGGGCCAGCAGGAGGACCCGCCGGCGCGACACGCGGCCGACGAAGAGGCCCACGACGGAGGAGACCCCCAGCGCCACGAGGAAGATGAGGATCCCGAGGGAGGCGTTCTCGGTCGCCCGGGCCGTGGTGAGCACGGGAAAGCCGATGCTGAACGAGGCGAAGCCGAAGAGGACGGTCGCGGCCAGGATCCCCTTGAACAGACGTCGCTCCAACTTCCGCCCCCCTCCCTTAGTCTCCGGCTGCAGGGGTAGGATCGGCGGGGTCGGACCCGGCTTCACCGTTCCGCGCCCGGCGCGGACCCGGAGGAGGACCAGGGTGGAGACGACGAGCGGAGCGATGGTGATCAGGAGGATCCTCTCGTAGGAGACCCCTCCGAAGACCAGGAGGAGCGCGTAGGAGGCGGCCAGCATGCCCCCTCCGACGTCCAGGGCGTGGAGGAAGCCGAACGCCCGCGCGCGGTCGTGGGGAGCCACCGTCTCCGTGAGCATGGCCCTACGCGGGGGGGTCCTGAGGTTCCGCGACCACCATCCCGCCACCAGCAGCGCGACCGCCACAGCCGGGACCGGGGAAAGGGCGGCGAGCGCCATCAGGGGGATGAACGCGTTCCCCACCACGGCGATCGGCCAGCGACCGTACCTCTCCGCCAGACGCCCCCCGGCGTAGCCGAAGAGGGCTCCCCCGCCGTAGGCGAGGGCCTGGGAGACCCCGTAGAGCCAGACCGGGGCTCCCAGCTGGAGGACCAGATAGAGCGGGAAGATCGCGAGGACGGCCTGGTAGCCCAGGTCCGCGAAGAACGCCGAGAGGCTGATGTTCCATACATCGGGAGAGCGCCAACGGTTGGAAGGGGGATCCTGAGATGCTGACAAACCGATGGCCCCTAGGCAGGGACCGCGGTCCCTGGTCCGGTTGGCGATTCCTCCCGGGGGGTAAAGGGCTTGACACGCCCGGAGGCGGGTGGGGGGCGGATCGGGGGGCTCGCTCCACTCTGGCTTCGGGGCCGGGACCGACATCGGTGCTGTCGTTCCGATCCCGTCCCTTCCGCGACGGACGGAAGCTTACCTGGAACACGGGCCCGAAGGCGAGCGCGATGGGCTCCCAGGCTTGATGGGACATGTTCTAGCCCGGCGTTACGAGGCCCGCGTTGGGCGGGACTCTGCCCAGCCCACCTTGAGCAGGCTACGCACGGCTTAAGAGAGCGGCCCACACTGCGACCCGACGTGGCCAACGGTTCGCGCCGCCTAGCCGCGGTGATGCTCACCGACATCGTCGGCTACACGGCCCTCACCCAGCACGACGAGGCGAACGCGCTCCGCCTCCTGGAGGAGCACCGCCAGATCGTCCGGCCCTTGCTCCTCGGCCATTCCGGCCGCGAAGTGAAGACCATCGGGGACGCTTTCCTGGTCGAGTTCGGCAACGCCCTTGACGCGACGCGATGCGCGGTGGCGATCCAGCGGTCGATGCACGAGCGGAACACGCGCAACCCGGGCTCCAAGCTCGAACTCCGCATCGGCCTCCACGTCGGCGATGTGGAGGTCCAGGGCGGGGACATCTACGGCGACGCCGTGAACATCGTCTCCCGGGTGGAGCCCATGGCCGAGCCCGGGGGCGTCTGCGTCTCAGGGGATGTCTACAACCAGGTGCGCAACAAGCTCGACCTCAGCCTCGAGCCCCTCGGCTCCCCTTCGCTCAAGAACATCGAGTTCCCCGTACCCCTCTACCGGATCGAGCTTCCCTGGATGGCCACCTCCCTGAGCCCACGGACCCCCTGGGTCCCCCGGCCTTCGGAGCAGGAGGCCCTTCGGCAGGCCGTGGAGCGTGCGCTGAAGGGGGAAGGGTCGGCGGTGATCCTGCTGGGGGAGTCCGGGGTGGGAAAGACCCGCCTTGCGGAGGAGACCATCGCGACCGCCGAGAAGATGGGTTTCCGGTCGCTCAGCGGCAGGGCCTTCCCGGGCGAGCGGGCGATGCCCTACTCCCACTGGGTCGAGATGGTCCAGGGCTTCCTCGACGACGCGCCGGCCGCGCTGGCCCAGAGGGTCGTCTGGCCCGTTTCCTCGGAGCTCTCCAAGCTCGTCCCCAAGCTGGCCGATGAAGTGGGCGCACCCTCCCCGGGCCCCACCAACGACCCCGAGACCGCCCGTACCCGCTTCTACGAGGGGGTCGCGCAGTTCTTCGTGGACCTCTCGCGCGATGCCCCGCTGGTCCTGCTCATCGACGATCTGCAGTGGGCGGATGCCTCCTCGCTGAGCCTCCTCGAGTTCACGATCCGCCGGGCCTCGGGCCACCGGCTGCTCCTTCTCGCCACCTGCCAGGACCCGGAAGCCACGGGGTCCTCCCAGTTGGCCGACATGCTGCGCTACCTGCGCAAGAACGGGGCGTTGAGCATCCTGGAGGTCCATCGTCTCGATCCGATGGCGGTGGGCGTGATGATCCAGAGGATGTTCAACGAGCCGGAACGGACCACCCAGGAGTTCCAGGCGCTGGTCCACGAACGGACGGGAGGGAACCCCTTCTTCGTCGAGGAGGTCTTGCGATCGCTCGTCGAGGACGGCTCGATCTACCGGACCCCCGACGGCCGCTGGGACCGGAAGAAGGTCGAGGAGATCGGCATCCCCAAGACCGTGCGGGACGTGGTGAAGCAGCGGTTCAACCGCCTCGACCAGCCCACCCAGTCGACGCTCAGGATCGCCTCGGTGCTGGGGGCGGAGTTCCCCTTCGAGCTCTTGAGCGAGGTCGCCGGCCTGGGCGAGGAACCGCTCATCGAGCAGCTCGAGCGTCTGGTCCGGGCCGGGATGCTCGAGGAGACCAAGACCTCGAAGAGGCTCCTCTCCTACGCCTTCACGGACCGCCAGCTGAGGCAGGTCCTCTACGAGGAGCTCGTGGCGCCCCGGCGGGTCCGCTACCATCAGCGGGCGGCTGCGGCGCTCGAGAAGATCGTCGGCGACCGCAAGGAGGAGTTCGCGGGGGAGCTCGCGCTCCACTTCCTGGAGGGCCAGGATATCCCGAGGGCCCGGGACTATTCGATCCTCGCGGGGGACCGGTTGGCCGGCATCTTCGCCTTCGACGAGGCGGAGCGGCAGTACCGCACGGCGCTCGAGTTGGTGGAGGAGGCGGCGGACGACAGGGTCCGTGCCCGGGCGCTCGAGGGCCTCGGCCGCGTCCACCACTCCCAGGGACGGGCCGATCTGACCGTTGCGGAGTGGGAGCGCGCCATCCGACTTTACGAGTCCATCGGCGAGCCGGCCAGGTCCGGGGGCCTCTGTTGGGAGCTCGCGAACCTGGTCCGCATGGACTCCGAGCTCGTCCCGGGACGCCCCGAGCGGCTCGAGGAGCTCTTGGAGAACGGTCGACGGCTGCTGGAGAGCGTACCGCCGAGCCGTCAGCTCGCGGTCCTCTACGAGGAGTGGGCCATCTGGCTCGCCGACCAGGGCCGCCGAGCCGAAGGCCGCTCCATGGTCGAGCGGGCCATCGCGGTGGCGAAGGCCATCGGCGACCGCGACGCGGAGATGATGATGTACGACGAGCTCGCCCATACCGTTCCCCTGGGGGAGGGGGCGAAGGTCCTGGAGTTCTTCGAGGCGAAGGAGAGGTACTTCTCCCGGCCCGGCAAGGAGGACTGGGAGCAGGTCCATTGGGCCCGGGACAACCTGAGCTACGCGAGCTTGAGCATCCTCTCGGACGTCGAGGGCGCCCGCCGCTGGGCCGAGCGGGCCCTCGAGGCGGACCAGAAGGCGCGCAACCGCGCCTGGGAGTCGTTCACCCTCTCGTCCCGAGACTTGCGGGCGGCGATCTGGTCGGGCGACCTGGAGCGGGCCGCGCGGTCGCTCGAACGTGCCCGCGCCCTCCTCAACCTTCCCCCGGACTCCCACAACTTCGCTCTCGAGCTCGCGGCCGCGGATCTGGCACTCGCCCAGGACGATCCGGTCCGTGCGGCCCAACACCTCTCCGCCATCGCGCCGGACCCGAAGCACGTCGCCTCGTACCGGACCTGGGCCCAGCGCCAGGCCGCGGTGCTCCTCGCGCGGGGGGAGCGCTCGCGGGCGATCTCCCTCCTCCGCGAGGTGATCGCAGGGGAGTCGGGGTCTTCCTTCGACGTCCCCGCCGAGAAGGCCATCGGCTCCGTCCGCCGACGGACGGCACTGCTGGAGGCCCTCCTCCAGGACTCCTCGGGCATGGCCGTCAGCGAGGAGATGGCCCGTCTCTCGCAGGAGATCCACGGGATCGCCTCCCGGATGGAGAATCCCTACTGCTCGGGCCTCGACCAAAGGGTCTCGGCCGAGCTGGCCCACCGCCAGGGAGAGACGGCGGCCGCGATCGCCCACTGGGAGGAGGCGGTCGCTTTCCTCCGAAGGTCCGGGAACCTCCGGGAGCTTTCGACGACCCTCCAGCGCTCCGCCGAGCACCACCGCGGGGCTGGCGAGATGGAAAAGGCCGACTCGTGCGAGAAGGAGGCCCTGGAGATCCTCGGTCGGATCCGCCGTTCCCCTGCCGGCTCGTCCCGGGTGCCGGCGTAGCCGCCGCCACCTCCAAGCCGACTTGCGTGCGGGTGTCGGATACCGGGCTCCGAGACCCGCGGAGCGGTCGAGGTCGGGGAACGAGGAATGCGGACGCTCCAGGTCCGGGACGATCCCATGTCCGCCGGTCAACGAGGAGGGGTCGGGCCCCTGTCGTAAGTCTCTTGGTCTCGGCAAGGCTCCCGGGCTCCGGCGCGACGAACCCATGCCCGAGAAGCGCCGGCGGAGGATCAACCGCTTCACGGTCATGGCGATGCTCCAGGCGGCCCGGGCGCACCGTCTCGGCCTGCCGGAGCCCGCCGCCCGCTCCTGGGGACTGAACCGCGCGATCTTCTACGCGGCCGCGAAGAAGGGTTTCCGGGCCCCGACGGGGCTTCCCATCTCCGAGGAGAAGCGGACCGCCGAGGACCGGGGTGTCTACTATCTGGGGGACGAGATGGCCTACCGGACGAAGGACCCCTCCGAACTTCGCTTCACCATCGGGGGCGAGCCTCAGACACCCGAGGAGTTCCAGCGGCAGATCGCCTCCCGCTTCGGGAGCGAGGAGCACTTCCGGGAGGCCTGGCAGAGC
>JAKATE010000066.1 GCA_021828085.1 Thermoplasmata archaeon
TCCGATCTGGCGGGACAGGATTCCTAATCTACTCCACGTAGATTACCAATGAGGTAATGTTCATGGAACGCAAGAGAGTCGGTCGCGAGGTCCTCCTTCGCATCGCACGGGAACGGGTCCTGACCACCCGGGACCTCGCACGGATCCTCGGAGTGTCTCCTGGGACTGCTGCGAAGGCGGCGTTCGACCTCAGGGCCCGGGGCTTCCTCAAAGCGCTCCAACGGGGCCTCTACGCGGCGGTCCCCCTCGAGGTCGAGCCGAAGGGATTCCACCCCGACCCCTTCCTGGCCGTCCACCGGGCACTGGGCGAGCGCTACGCGTTCAGCCACTACAGCGCCCTCTCCCTACTCGGGGCCGAGCAGCAGGTCCGAAAGGTCGTGCACGTGGAGGCCCCCGGGGTGCGGCCCCGTCGAAGTCGGCTCGGGGAGACCCCGCTACGCGTCCACGCCCTCCCGGCCCGGGCGTGGGAGGGCTCCACCACCAAGGTGCGCCGGGGAGGCAAGTCGCTCCTCGTGACGACCCCCGCAAGGACTCTTGTCGACCTGGCGGCCCTTCCGGGACCCGAGCAGGACTACGAGGAACACCTCGAGGCATTCAAGAGCCTCCTCCCGCGGGTCGAGCCGACCGACCTGGCGCGGGCCGTCCGCTCGCTCGAGAGCAAGGCGGCTCGCGCCCGTCTCGGCCATCTCCTCGCCCGGGCGCTCGGCGAGCCACCGATGTTACCAGGGTTCGACCCGGTGCTTGCCGATCTCAAGGGAACGCGCGCGGGTGTCGGGGCAACCCGCCTGGGTGCGCGCACTCGGTCCCCTTCGAACCGCTCCGACCGCCGACCCAGGGTCGGGTACTCTGGGGGTGGGTAGTTGGTCCGGGTGGACCGCGCCGACCTCGCGAAGGCGCTGAGCGAGGGGTTCCCCCAAGCGACCGCTGAGAAGGTCTGGCGGCTCCTGGCGTGCTCCGCGAGTTCCAGGCCCGTCCGACGACGCACAACAGGTTCACGCTCAAGGGCGGGACCGCACTCAACGTTTTCCACTGGCCCCGAGCCCCGCGGCTGAGCGTCGACCTGGACCTGATGGCTACGGGATTCCCCGATGCGGCCCCGGGGACCGCGTCTCGCGAGACCGCGCTCCGGTCGGTCAGGGAGGTCCTCCAAGCCCTGGGTTACTCGACCGCGGAGACCGAAGGGGACGCGGGACGCTCTCTCCTCGGGAGCTATACGAACTCCCTGGGATCCCACGACCGCCTGAAGGTCGATCTCGATCTACTCAACCGAATGACCCTCCTAGAGCCGGTCGAAAGCGTAGGCCCCGTCCTCTTCGACGCCGACGACCTCCGTTTCCTGGTCGTCGACCCGGCGGAACTCATGGGGCAGAAGCTCACCGCGGTCGCCTATCGTGCTGTCGAGCGTGACCTCTTCGACATGCACCTCCTGCTCCTCTCGGACTGGCCTCGCAAGCACCCTCAGGCGCGAGCGATGTACCTTGCTTACTCCTTCCTCCAGGACCACGAGTGGGGTCGGTTGGACTACCCGGTTCGCCTCGAGGTCGACTACAAACCGGAGCGACTCGTCGATGTCCTCCGCGGGAAGGACACGGCTCCGAGCTTGGAACAGGTCCGCGAGCGGGTCCTGCTCCACCTCCAGAACATCGAGACGCCGTTCACCTCGGCTTTGAGAGCGGAGCAGGTACGTCTCGGGCGGCGAGAAGCAGGAGACCCCGCTAGAGACCTGCGTGCCGGGTGCCAGGGGAGCTCACGCGCGGAAGGACCCTCACGAGTGGGAGGCCGCCTCGGACCCGGGGGAAGCGACCGTGCCTTCCGTCGCTGCGCCCCGTACCGGGGCCCCCTCCCGGACCCCGGTCGCCGAGAAGCGGAAGTTCCGCAGCCCCAGGGAGAGCACCAGGCCCATCACCGCGAGCACCCCGGCCAGGGCGAAGGAGACCTCGTAGCCGAGGCTCGCCGGGATGCTCACCGGGACCGAGACCCTGGAGGAGACCTTCACAAGCTCAGTGGTGACGAAGCTCGCCACCACCGTGGTGGCCACCACCGGCCCCACCGCGCTCCCCAGGTTCCGGAAGGTCTGGTTCATCCCGGTCTGGATGCCGAGCTCCGTCCGGTCCACCGAGAGCACGATCATGTTGGACATGGCGATGAGCACCGCCACGTTCCCGACGAGCCCGGGGATCGCCAGCACCACCACCGCCGGGAGGCTCGAATGGAGGAGTGCGAGACCGGCGGCGGCCCCCGCCATGAGCACGAAACCGAGGAGCGTCACCGGCTTCGGGCCATAGCGCGTCACCGCACGGCCCACGAACGGCCCCGAGATGAGCATGGCCACCGCGCTCGGGGCGGCCATGAGGCCGAACTGGAAGCCGTTCAAGCTGAACCCCGTGGAGGTGGGGTTCTCCGCCAGGAGGACCAGCGTCACGAAGAACAGGAACATCACCATCCCGACGAAGACGCCGTTCACGTTGGAGATCCAGATGTTGCGCTCTCGGAGCCGGGCGAAGGAAACGACAGGATAGCGCGTACGCGTCTCCCAGAGGACGAAGACGGCGGCAAGCACGGCCGCGACGAGGAGGAACTCGGGGACGCCCCACGGGAGGCCCCCCACGTGGAGGGCCCCGAAGTTGAGCCACCCCCACGAGGAACCCTCCGTCACCGCGAGCAGGAAGAAGGTCAGGGAGAGCCCCAGGCTCGTCACCCCGACCAGGTCCGTCGGGCTGGTCTCCTTGTGCCGCGATTCGACGAGGATCACGGCCGCGAGGATCACGAGGATCACCGCCACGGGGATCACGGTGTGGTAGGTGAGCTGCCAGCCGTAGTTCTGCGCGATGTACCCGCCCCCCACCAGCCCCAGCGCCGCTCCGCCGGCGAACATGGCCGAGACGATCCCCTGGGCCGGGCCGACGCCCCTCGCCGGGAAGACCTCCGGGATCATGGCGAAGGCGAGCGGGAACATCGCCATCCCGATGCCCTGGAAGGCGCGCGCGGCGATGAGCAGGTAGACCGAGGAGGAGACCGAAAGTCCGAGGGCGCTGCCGAGGTTCGGGGTGAAACCGGCGATGCTCACCGCCGCCGCGTAGACTCCCATCACCACGAGGAGCATGCGCTTCTTGCCGTACTTGTCGCCGAGCTTGCCGAAGATCGGCGTCGCCACCGTCCCCACCAAGAGGTAGGCCGAGAGGATCCAGGCGAGCGTGGTGTACGGCACGTGGTCGAAGAAGGTGTAGAACTGTCCGAAGGCGGGGAGGACCATCGTCTCCACGTAGGTGACCATGAGGGCCATCCCCGTGAGCACGAGCAGGACGCCGCGGGCCTCGCGGGGACGGTAGATCCCCCCGGTGGCCGTGCGGACCTCTCCGGGGCCATGGGCCCCGTTGTCGCCCGTACGGGAGGAGAGCTCCCCAGCGGACACGCCCTTCGCCACCGGCCCCGGCTATTTGATGAGTGGCTCCTCGGGCCGAGGAAGGCACTCCTCTCCCACCCCACGACTCATCTACTCTGACCCTCTGGGAGTCCGCGCAGGACGATGCGCGACCCCGATACGGTGATCGATATCCACACCCACCCGATGCTCGACGACCGCCCGATCCTCGGGGTGCCCCACCCCCCCGAGGCCTACCTCCAGCTCTACCGTGAGGTGACCCTCCTCCACGCCGTCGCGTTGGTCATGGCCCCGCGCAACGACCTCTCCCGCACGCGAAGGCTCAACGACCAGGTGGTGGAGCTCGGCCAAAGCTCCCGAGGACGCTTCGTTCCCTTCGGCTCGGTCCATCCCCTCGACGGGGACGCTGCCCTCGAAGAGATCGACCGGGTCGCCGGTGCGGGCGTGAAGGGGCTCAAGCTCCACCCGAACACCCAGGACTTCGACGTAGCGGACCCCGCCGTCGAGCGTGTGGTCCGGCGGGCAGCGGAACGGAACCTCCCCGTCCTCTTCGACGCTTACTCCCCCTTCGATCCCGCCCAGCCGGGCAAGTTCGTTCGGCTCGCCATGACGGTCCCGGAGGCGCGGATCGTGCTCGCGCACGCCCTGGGGCCGCGCTTCCCCGAGCTCGTCGTCTTCGGGATCCTCGCCCGCTATCCCTGGTGGAAGCGACAGGTCTGGGTCGACGTCTCCGCCATGGCCGAGATGTACGCGTGGAGCCCATACGCCGAGCCCTTCGCGTGGAGCCTCCGCCAGGTCGGGATCGATCGCCTGCTCTGGGGGAGCGACTGGCCGCTGGGGGACCCGCTGCGCTCCCTCGAGGCGCTCGAGGCGCTGGGCTTCGACCGCCGCGAACGCCGGGCCATCGCCTACAGCAACGCGGCTGCCCTCCTCGGGCTCTGAACCGGACCCGGGAGCTCCTTCCGCCGGCAAGCGAGGACGCTTCCCGCGAATGGGGGAGCGCCCCTGTGGAGGGGTGACCCCACGCCCCGGGCGGGGAGGGCAGCAGGGTCATTACCCTCGGACGTTCCTGAGGGACGTGCCCTCCCGAAGCCCCGGCCCGCTCGCCCTGGAAGGGACCGAGCGCGAGCTCCGGCCCCACTGGGACGCCATGGTCCGCTGGCGCGAGGCGCTCCACCGAGACCCGGAGCTCTCGAACCACGAGGAGCGGACCCGGGAGAAGGTGCTGGGGGCGCTCCGCTCGCTCGGGATCCGAGGGACGGCGTTCGGACCGGGGTTCGGTGTCGTTGGCGTGATCGCCCCCCGGGCCCGGGGCACCTGCGTCCTCCTCCGGGCCGACATGGATGCGCTACCGGTGACCGAGGAGACCGGCGCGCCCTTCGCTTCGACGAACGCCGCCATGCACGCCTGTGGGCACGACATCCACATGGCCGCGCTCCTCGGCGCCGCCGCCCGGCTCAAGGTAGTCGAGGAGGAGCTCCCCGGGCCGGTGAAGCTGCTCTTCCAGCCGGCGGAGGAGGAGGGTCACGTCGGTGGAGCACTTCCGATGATCCGGGCAGGCGTCCTCGAAAGGGCCCCTCGCGTCGATCGGGTCTTCGGGCTCCATGTCGACTATCTGCTCCCTCTCGGCAGCTTCGGCTTCTGCCCGGGCCCGATGATGGCCGCCCCGGACCACGTGGAGATCACGGTGGAAGGGCGCGGGGGCCACGCGGCCTATCCCCAGGCGGGCGTGGATCCCGTCGTTCTCGCCTCCGAGATCATCCTGGCCCTCCAGACCCTCATCAGCCGGGAGCGCGCCCCCACGGACCCGGTGGTCCTCTCCATCACCCATGTGAGCGCCGGGAGCAAGGACAACATCATCCCGGACCGGGTCTGGATGGAAGGGACGCTCCGCACCTTCCGCCCGGAGACCCGGCGGCGCATGGCCGAGAGGATCCGCGCGCGCGCCGACGGGATCGCCCGGAGCGCCGGGGGCCGCGCTCGGGTGGCGGTGACGCGCGGCTATCCCCCCACCGTCAACGACCCTGCGGTGACCACGCTCTTGGAGGCGGCGTTCCGGAGGGACTTCCCGCAGCGCGTCCGCCGGATGACCGACCCGCTCCTCGGCGCCGAGGACTTCTCCTACTTCCTGGAGAAGAAACCGGGGATGTTCCTCCGCCTGGGCACCTCCGATGGAGCCGGGGGCTCGGCCAATGCCCACTCCTCGAAGTTCCTGCCCGACCCTCGCGCGCTCCTCGCCGGGGCCGCCTCCCACCTTCTCGCGGTCCGTGCCCTGCAGGCCGGACCTGGATCCCGCTGACGGGGAACGGCCCAGGTCCTCCCATGCCCCGGCACGTCGAACGCACGGAAGAGCACCGGCGGAACCCCCGGAGCGCTCGGCCCGAGATCCCCTCGCTCGCCCCTCGCCGGGACTTCCCGGCCCTGGGCGCTCCTTCGAAGGGCTCCCTCGCTTACCTCGACAGCGCCTGCCTCTCCCTCGTCCCCGAGGTCGTGCTGGAGGCCCAGCGAGAGTACTACCGGGACTTCCCCGGCTGCGCCGGCCGCTCGGTCCACCGCTGGTCGGAGGAGCTCTCCCGGCGGTACGAGCGGGCCCGGGAGACCTTCGCGCGCTTCCTCGACGCTTCCCCGGACGCGGCCCTGGTGAACGTCCGGAACACCACCGAGGCGCTCAATGGCGTGGCGACCGGGATCGATCTGCCCCGGGGCTCGAGCGTGCTCCTCACGGACCGGGAGCACAACTCGAACCTCCTCCCCTGGCAGCGGGAGGCCGAACGCCGCGGCTGGAGGCTCCGGTTCCTCCCCCTCCCCGACGACCGGACCTTCGACGAGGAGGCGTACCTCTCGGAGCTCGAGAAGGGGATTGCCCTCGTCGCGTTCTTCCACGCGTCGAACCTCGACGGGCGGGTCCTGCCGGCGCGCGCGATCGTGGAGGCGGCGCACGACCACGGGGCCCAGGTGCTCCTCGACGGCTCGCAGGCGGCCCCCCACGAGCCGGTCTCCCTGCGCCGGCTCGGGGTGGACTACTACGCGCTCTCCTTCCACAAGATGCTCGGTCCCACCGGGACCGGACTCCTCGCGCTCTCGCCGGAGCGCGCCGGCACCCTCCCCCCCTGGTTCGTCGGGGGGGAGACCGTCTCGACGAGCAGCTACGAGGGGCACGACCTCCTCCCGCCCCCGCAGCGCTTCGAGGCGGGGCTGCAGAACTACGCCGGGGTGCTCGGTGCCGAGGCCGGCGTCCGCTATCTCGAGAGGCTCGGGATGGTGGGCTCCGCGGCGCACCTCGCGCGGCTGCAGGAGAGGCTCGCCTCGTCCCTGGCCGGGGTGGACGGGCTTAGGGTCCTGGGGCCGCGCGAGCCGAGGGAGCGCGGGGCCATCTTCGCCTTCGACCTCGAGGGGGTGGACCCGGCGGATGTGGCGCTCTTCCTCGACGAGGGCTACGGGGTCCTCGTCCGCTCGGGGATGAACTGCGTGCACTCCTGGTACCGGGCCCGGGGGCTCACGGGAAACGTCCGCGCCTCCTTCCATGTCTACACGGACAGCTCCGACCTGGAGCGCCTCGTGGCGGGCCTCGTCGAACTGCGCGCCCGGGTCCCGCGCGCCGGCGCGGCCACGCCGCCGGGCCGGGAGCCCGGTTAGCCGTACATCGAGGGGGAGTGCGAGGGGGCCGGGCGCTCCCGGCTGGCCTTGTCGTGGGCGGAGCGCTGGATGGAGAGCAGCTGCTGCTCGATCCGCTCGGCCTCGTTGTACAGCGGGACCGGGTCGATGATCGTCTGCAGGAGCACGTGGTCGATGGTCTCGATGACCTTCGCCGCCGCGCGGGCATCGGGGTAGTCCGGATGCGCCTCGGCGAGGAAGGTCAGCACGTCGAAGCCGCGCCGGCGCCCCTCGTTGAGCAGCACCCCCGCGACGCCCGTGATGACCCCCTCCTGGAAAGGGGTGACGTTCGGCTCGATGTAGAGCTCCCGGGCCCGCCGCGTGGAGGCGACGCCGTACACCCGGACCTGCGGAGGCCCGTTGGCCCTCCGCGCGCCCTCGGTCTCCGCGCGCTCGATGACGAGCCCCTCGGGGGAGATGAGCAGCGAGCAGCGCTGCTCCTGCGCCCAGCTCAACATGACGTTCCCCAGCGAGGAGACCACCTGCGGGGGCGGCTGGAACTCGCTCACGAAGGCGACGACCTTCTCCGGTCCGGGGCCCCCCGGACGGCGCCCTTGGGGTTGGCCGGCGTAAATGCGTACGGGGTGCTGCGGTTCCCCCTCGCGGATGAGCGAGACGGTGGGGAAGGCCGGGGAGTCGACGATCCCCACCTGCTCCATGTGGAGCGCGTCGATGAGGTAGTTCGCCACGATGGAGGAGACCAGGCCCACGGAGGGGAAGCCGTCGATGATGACCGCCCCTTCCAGATCGGTCCGCTTCACCTCGTAGATCCGGACCTCGTCCGGGGCCATGGGCGGGGTGCTCCGCCAGCTCATAGGGCCCGCTCCACGAGGCTGCCGAGTTCCCGGTTCAGGATGGCGGCGATCTCCTTGCTCATCTCCCCGCGCAGCGCCTCGGGCGCCGCCGCGAAGCCAAGACGGGCCATGGCCGCGGTGACCCGGAGCGCGGCGCCGTACTCGCGAGCCCGCGCCTCGAGCAACTCCTTCACGGACTCCTTGAGCTCCCGCGCGAGCTCGGGGTTCTCCTTGAGCTTGCGGTCCAGGTGCCGGCGGACCTCCTCCTTCACCAGGTCGCGCGTCGCCTCGGCGAGGAGCTCCTCCGGATGCAGGAGCTCCCGCGAGCTGCTGAGAAGCACGTCCACCGCGTCCCCTTTGCGATGTTCCGCCACGGGTCCGGCCACCGAGCGCGAGTATTCAACCCTAATGGAGAGGGGCCGGGGTCGAGGCCCGGGAGGCTCCCCGCCTCCGGGTTCCTCCCTTGCCGGGTCCCGGAAGGCGTGCCACGCCTTTCGGCCGAACTCCCCAAACTGTTTAATTCCCCAGGTCTGGGGGCCCCGGGAGCTGGGCTGGTAGATCAGTTGGAAGATCGCTACCTTGGCAAGGTAGAGGCCGCGAGTTCAAAACCGCCGGGGGCACCCCCTCCGGTCGGGGAGCATCTCGCCCAGTCCACTCCCCCCGGGGCACCGGGACTGTCGATGGGACCCTTCGACACCACGCGACAAGCTAAATAGGGACCCGTGGTCCCCGCCAGCCATGCCGAGCGAGCTCCGGGAGAAGATCGCCGGGGAGGTGGTGCTCTCCTCGCATCCCGGCAGGACGCTCCGCAAGTGGCGCGAGGACTTCGGCATCTCCCAGGGAGAGCTCGCCCGCCAGCTCGCCACCGTCCCCTCGGTGATCAGCGACTACGAGAGCGAGCGGCGGACCAGTCCCGGGGCGAACCTCATCCGCCGCTACGTCGACGGGCTGTTCACCCTCGATGCGTCGAAGGGCGGCAAGGCGGTCCAGCGCATGGGCACCCGGGCCCCCTCCGACGGGATTCTCGGGATGCGGGAGTTCTCCGTGGCCATCCCCCTCCCGGCGCTCGCCGAGCACCTCGACGCGAAGTCGGTCAGCGCCGTGGACCTCCATCGCGACCTCCACGGCTTCACGCTCCTCGACGCCCCCCGGGCGATCCTCAGCCTGGGGGCCCGCGAGTTCATCCAGGTCTACGGCTGGACGACCCAGCGGCTGCTCATCTTCGCCGGGGTGAAGTACGGCCGCTCCCCCATGGTCGCCGTCCGCTCCCATCCGCTCAAGCCCGCGGCGGTCCTCCTCGCAGCCCCGGGCCGCGTGGACCCGCTCGCCGTCCGCCTCTCCGAGGTGGAGAACATCCCGCTCCTGACCTCCCCGCACGGCGCGAAGGAGATCCTCGCGCGCCTGGAGGAGGTCTGAGGAAGGAACGGAAAAGAGCATGAGCGAAGAGCCGGTCGGCATCGTCAGCTACGGCGCCTACGTGCCTCGCTACCGGATCCGCCCCGCCGAGATCGGATCCACCTGGGGGGCCGACGGGGAGGCGATGGGCAAGAGCCTCGGGGTCCAGCGGAAGTCCGTCCCCGCCCCTGACGAGGACACCATCACCATCTCCACGGAGGCGCTCCGCCAGGCGCTCTCGCGCGGACGGATCTCCGCCAAGGACATCGGGGCCATCTACGTGGGGAGCGAGAGCCACCCGTACGCGGTGAAGCCCACGGCCACCGTGGTGGCGCAGGCGGTGGGAGCCACCCCGTACCTCACGGCAGCGGACTTCGAGTTCGCCTGCAAGGCCGGCACCGCGGCCATCCAGACCTGCATGGGCATGGTCAAGAGCCACATGATCACCTACGGGGTCGCCATCGGATCGGACACCTCCCAGGGGGCGCCCGGGGACGCCCTCGAGTACTCCGCGAGCGCCGGAGGGGCCGCCCTCATCATCGGAAGGGAGCGCGTCCTCGCCGAGATCAACGCCACCGAGAGCTTCACCACCGACACCCCCGGCTGCTGGCGCCGCG
>JAKATE010000067.1 GCA_021828085.1 Thermoplasmata archaeon
TCTCGCGACCGGGCCGTCCAGGTCGCCGCCCGGGCGGTGGAGGCTATACGCGGCCCCGGGGATGACCGGGACCATGTCCGCCGGATCTCGCCCCTCCCGCGTACCCTCCCCGACCGAGGCCTCCGGCCCGGGGGCCGACCTCGCGGTTTCCCCTCCCGACCGGCGCTGCCGTCCCTGGTCCCTCGACAACGGATTCCGCCGAGCGATCTTCCCCCCCGGCCGGACCCTGCGATCCCTGGAGCTCGCGCCCGGCCAGACCGTGGTGGACCTCGGCGCGGGAGTGGGATACTTCGCGCAGGCGATCCTCGAACGGATCGGACCGAAGGGCCGGCTCATCCTGGTGGACCCCGACGAACGCAATCTCCGGCAGGCCCGGGAGAGGCTCCCGGGGGACGGTCCCGTGGAGTTCCGGGTGGGAGCGGCCGGTAGGGCGCTCGACCTCCCCGACGGAAGTGCCGACCGCGTGCTCCTCTATCTCGTCCTCTGTTGCCTGAACGACAAGGAGGGGGCCCTGGCCAAGACCTGGAGCCTCCTGCGCCCCGGCGGCCTCGCCCTCGTCTCCTACCCGGTCCGCCGGCGGAGCTCCCGCCGCACCCTGCGCATGACGGAAGAGCGATGGACCTCGCTCGTCCGGGATCGGCCCTGGCGGGTCGAGCGGAGCTGGGGGCGCTTCCTCCGGCATCATCTGCTGCGCAAGCCGGCGCCCCCGGGGCTTCAGGCGGCGGGGGGTGCCTCCTCCATCCGGAGCGAGACCCAGGACTCCTTGCCGGCCCGCACGTAGCTCAAGGGGATCTCCCGTCCGAGGGGCTCGGCGCCGAGGGTCTTCACGAGGCTGCGCATCCCGTCGATCGGTTGGCCCGCGATGCCGGTGATGAGATCGCCGCGCCGGAGACCTCCCCGGTCGGCGGGGCTTCCCTTCTCCACTTCCGCGATCAGGGCCCCGGTCCTGCCGGTAAGACCGAGCCGTCGGGCGAGCGAGGGTTGCAACGAGACCGCCGAGATGCCCATCCACGGCCGGGAGACCCGACCCTTCTCGATGATCTGCTCGAGCACGCGCCGGACGGCGTGGATGGGGATCGCGAACCCCACCCCCTGGGCGAACGGGACCATGGCGGTGTTGATCCCCACCACTTTTCCGTCGAGGGTGGCGAGAGGTCCCCCGCTGTTCCCCGGGTTGATCGCCGCGTCGGTCTGCAGGAGCCCCTCCCAGACGAAGTCGGATCCCGGCAAGGGCCTCCCGAGGGCACTGATCACGCCGACCGAGGCGGTGTGCGAGCCCGGCAGCCCCAGGCTGTTCCCCAGCGCCACGACGAGCTGACCGACCTTGAGCGCCTCCGAATCCCCCAGGGGGGCCTCCGGGAGCTCGCCGGCGTCGATCCTCAGGACGGCGAGGTCGGTGCGTTCGTCCTGGCCGGCCACCTCCGCGACGAAGCTCCGGCCGTCGGAGAGCACGGTCTCGATACGGGTCGCCCCCTCCACCACGTGGTGGTTCGTCACCACGTAGCCGCGCCGGTCCACCAGGAGACCGGTCCCCTCCCCGTCCAAAGGTTGGAATCGACGGAGGGAAGGCGCGGGCAGGCGCAGGCTGCGTACGGTGACGGTGCTCTCGCTCAATCGCTCCACGGTCCGGGTCAGGGCTTCGTCCAGCTGGGCCAACATGTCTCTGCCTCGGACGGGGAGGCCCCGTCGAGGACTTGGCGAGCGAGTGACCGAGGGTCCGCTCACGGGTGGGGTGCGCCGCTCACCCCGGCGTCCGTCCGTGCTCGGCGCGTTCGAGGAACGCCGAGACCGTGTGGAGGAACGCGCGGTTCTCCTCGATGAAGGGATAGTGCCCCGAGCGCCCGAAGATCACCGCCTCCCCGCGGGGGTAGGACGCGGCGAGCGCCACAGTATCCTCGGGGGAGGGCATGTCGGCCCGGCCAGAGATCACGAGGACCGGGTAGCACGCCCGGTTCCGGGCCGGCCCGGGGTCCCAGCCCGAGTAGCTCCCGTCGAGGACGAACTCCCCTCGTTCCCCCCAGATCCTGCGGTACACCGGGTAGCGGATGGCCGAGAGGATCCCGGAGAGCTCCGGGGGAGCCCTCGCCGGGTCCACGAAGCTGACGGGCGCGTACGCCTGCTCCACCGCGCCCCGGTACTCCGGGTCGTATCCTTCGCCCGCGTGGAACGAGCCGTCGTACTCCATCCGGCGGATCGTCTCCCGCGCTCCCGGGGGAGCGGACGCGAGCATCTCCCGGAGGCGGCGATTGGCGACGGGGGTCGAGCCGAAGGTGTCGAGGAGCAGGAGGCTCCGTACCGCTTCCGGGTGGTGGAGGGCGAACTCCTGGGCGAGGAACCCTCCGGCCGAATGCCCCAGCAGATGGAAGCTCCCGAGGTCGAGCGACCGGGCCACCTCCCCGACCTCCTCCACCAGGGCGTCGAGGTCGTATCGCCCATCGGCGGCGTCAGTGGAAGCGCCGGCGCCCGCGGGGTCGAAGAGCACCAGCCGATGCCGCTCGGCCAGGGGTTCGACCCAGGGGAGAAAGTAGTCGAAGGGAAGTGTCGGCCCCCCGTTCAGCAGGACGATCGGCTCGCCGCGGCCCAGGACGCGATAGCGGATCCTGGCCCGGGGGAGGACCAAGAACCCCTCCAAGGTGCTTCGGTCGGTCATCGTCGCGGCCCGGGGGCGGGTCGGAAGTTCCGGGCACCGTTCGGGAGGTGACCGGGGGTTCTTCAAGGCTCCCGGTCCTGTGCCTCGGCCATGGTCACCGACCCCCGTTTGCTCGTCACGGTGCGGCTGAACGATCCGCAGGAGAAGGCCTTGGGCCGTCTGCTCGAAGGGGTCCCCTGGGTCCACCCTCCGCGCGATGCCCCCGGTCCCTGGCCCACCGTGGAGGCGGTGCTGACGGGGGTCCCGTCGCGCGAGCTTCCCGCGCTGAGACCCGAGCTCCTCCCGCGCGTCCGCTTCGTCCAGCGGGTCTTCACCGGGCTCGATGGCTTCCCTTTTGCCCTCTTCCCTCCCGAGACCCGCTTCGCGGGGAACGTCGGGGCCTACGCCGTGCCCGTCTCCGAGCTCGCCCTGACCCTCGTGCTGGCCCTGGCGAAGAGCCTGGTCCCGGACCACCAGAGCGCGCTCGCCGGGGAACGGGGACCGCTCGACCGGCGACGGATCTCCCTGAAGGGCCGCCGGGCGCTCATCCTGGGGTACGGGGCCATCGGCCGGGAGCTCGCTCCGAAGTTCCGGGCGCTGGGGATGTCTGTGGACGGGCTGAGCCGGTCCGGTGAGAAGGACGCGGCGCTGGACCGGCTCTACCGCCCCTCCGAGCGGCTCGAGGCCCTCCGCGGAGCTGACGTGGTGGTCAATGTCCTACCGCTCACCCGGGAGACCCGCGGTTTCGTGGGGGCCCCGGAGCTCGAAGCGATGGGACCCCGGGCGATCCTGGTGAACGTCGGCCGCGCCGCGACCGTGGACCCGGAGGCGCTCGTAGCCCACCTCCGGAGGAACCCCGGGTTCCACGTCGGTCAGGAGGTCTGGTGGGACGAGCCGGGAGGGTTCGGCCGTTTCACGCCGACCGCGAGCCTCGCGGACTTCCCTGGGTCGCTCGGGACGCCCCACGTCGGGGGCTTCGTGGAGGACGCCTACGACCACGCGCTGGCCTCCGCCTGCACCAACCTCGCCCGTTTCTTCCGGGGAGAGGTCCCTCTGCACCTCGTGGACCCGCGCGAGTACGCCTCCGCTTGAGCGGGGGAGGACGGCCGGTCGCTCCTTCCGCCTCAGGCGGGGGAGGCGCGGCCCCGGGGGTCCTTCCCCATCCGCTCGAGGAGCGCCCCCGTGAGGAGCGGGAGGAGGACGGTGATGTCCCCCTCCACGGTGACCTGCTGGGCGGTCGGTTTGACCTTTCCCCAGCTCACGGCCTCCCGAAGCCGCGCCCCGGAGAGCGACCCGTCCCACTCCACCGCGGTGGTGATGTAGACCGCGCTGTCGAGCCCCCCCCGGAACTGGTTCCACCAGATCGTGTGGTGCTTGGAGATCCCTCCGCCCAGGATGAGGGCGTGGGTGCGCCTCGCCTCGAAGACCAGGTCGGAGAGGCGCTGCTCGTCGGAGAAGAGGTCCAGCTGCAGGTCCCGGTGGTCCTGCCAGAAGAGCCACAGCTGGCTCCCCACGGCCCCGTCGAAGGGCCCGGGGACGAAGACCGGGACCTTCCGTTCGAAGGCCGCGCGGCAGAGGGACCCCGCGCCTCGGACCGGCCCCAGATCCTCGCCGATCGCCCAGACGAGCTCGGGAGTGGTGAGCCGGCGCCGACCGGACCTCCAGAGGCGCCGAAGCAAGCGCTGGGTGCGCTGCTCCAGGATGGTCCCGTAGTGGGCCTGCGGGATGACCACGTTGCCCAGCCGGTAGATATGACGGCGGGCCAGCGCTCGGTCGTCGAGGAGCCAGTCCCCCTCGTAGTAGGGTTTCCAGGCGCGGGCGAGGTCGTGGTCCAGCGTGCCCCCCGTGGTGATGATGGCGTCCACGAGTCCCCGGCGGACGATCTCCACCAGGACCCCCCGGGTCCCGGTCGCCAGGATGTCCGCCGGGAAGGACAGGAAGTTCGTCGCCTCCCGGTCCCCCCACTGGTGCTCCAGGATGTCGGCCGCCTGGGCGAGCCCCTTGGCGCTGAACCCGCCGCCCCGGGAGAAGCCCCGGAGCAGCGCGTCGGGGCTAAGCAGGTCCTCGGCGCGAAGGTCCCGTACCGGTCTTCGTGGCGGCATGCGATCGCTCCAGGCCTCGCGCCGCGGCTATAGGGGATTTGCGGTGGGAGCCCATCGCCGCGTCGGTGGGCGAGGAAGAGGGGCCCGTGGGGGGTCACGCCCGGGCCCGGCCATTTCCCACTCCCTCTACGGCGCCGGAGAGCCAGCGGCCGGGGGGAAGGCAGGGGCGGGGATCCCTTCCCACTCCCTTCCTTCCACCGCTCCCGCGACCGGGATCCCGACGTCGGGAGGAGCGTGGTTTCTCTAGAGCAGCGGTCCGCCGATGCCCAGGGAGAGCGAGTGGAAGAGGAGCACGTAGGCCAGGACGAACGCGATGATCCCGCCCCCGTTGAGGAACGGCAGGCCGGCCTGGGCCGTCCCCCGCTCCACGAGCCGCATCAGCACCGCGTAGCCCGCCAGGGAGCCGACGATGCACGCGAGCGCGACCACGAGGTTGGCCCCGATCCCGAGGGGGGTCGGGGAGGCCGGTAGATAGGTGTAGGCGCTCACCACGAGCACCCCGGGGATGATCACGTCCCCCAGCCCCATGAACGTGGCCTCCCGCTCGGTGGGGGCGCTCCGCACGCGCTCGCGGACCTCCTTGAGGGGGCTCGAGCGCACGTAGTCGAAGTCCCGGTGCTCGGGGACCACCATCAGGATCGGCAGCTTGAGGTCGGAGACCACATCGGCGAGCGAGAGCATGTGCTTGGTGCCGTAGACGGCGACGGCGTCGTAGACCATGAGCGCCCCGAGCAGGAGGAGGACCGGGAGGATCCCCAGGGAGATCCCCAGGATGGCCGTGAGGCTGCCGGCGGCGAGGAAGCCGACGAGGTCCACGGCGTACCACTGCGGTTCGATCCACAGGGTGAGGAAGCAGATCGCCGCAACGCTCAGCGCCAGGGGGAGCGAGAGCTCGAGGGCGAAGCCCGACTCGAAGGTGAGGCTCTGGGGGAAGACGATGCTGAAGGCCGGGTAGAGCGTGTAGATGAGCGCGAAGGCGATGGCGCCGAGCAGGACGTAGCGGAGCACCTGGAGCGAGTTCGGCGCCCGGCGGGCGAACAGGATGATGGCGAGGGGGGCCACCACGATGACGACGAGGAAGGGCAGGATGTTGCTCACCGAGCTGGGGTTCGCGTTGGTCTCCAGCCCGAGCCGAAGGAAAGGGGCGGCGAGCAGGAGCGCGGTGAGCTGCGAGCCGACGTAGAGGGCGAGGAGCCCCCAGGTCCTCACCCGCGGCATCCCTGCTTCTTACGGAACCACGGTCGCGCTGGCCGCATTGCCCGAGACGCGGGTGATCTTGGCGTTCACCTGCACGCCCTTGACCCGGGCCCCCGCGATGAAGACCACGAAGCCCTCCTTCCGGGCGACCCCTTCGCCCCGGCGGTTCACGTCCTCCACGGTGAGCCGGTAGGTCTCGCCGAAGACCACGGGGGCCTTCGGCTTCTCGGAGACCTGGACGCGCCGGACGGTCACCGGGCGCTGCGCCCCGCAGGCCTCGCAGACGATCATCGGCGCCGAGCGGGCGTCGCGGTCGAGGTGCGTGTCCGGGCTCCCGCACTCCACGCAGAGCACGAAGCGCTGCGTGTACTCCTTGACCTTGGTGTTGATCTGCTCCGCGTTGGCCTTGGTCTTGAGGACCCCCCGGGGGCCGTCGAGGACCCCGGGACAGCCGAACTCGCGGGAGAGGAAGTTCAGGATCTGCGCGGGCTCGCGGCGCAGCTGGTCCCCGATCTCCTTGAGATTGCGGACCACGGTGCTCTTGCCGTCGTAGTTCACCTCGGCCGTGGGGATGGTGAACCGCTCCGAGCGGTGCGGGTTCTCGGGCAGCCCGGCCCGCGCCCGGTCGAGCAGCGCCTCGTAACTGGGGGTTGACATGAGGGGTTCCCCAGGCGGGCGGGCCCATTTAAGGACGCGGGGGTTTCGCCCTGTCGGCCGCCCGGGGGAACCCGGCCCGGTCGAGGCGTACTCCCATGGCGGGCTCCGACCTCTCGGTCCTGCGCATCTCGAGCCTCTCGGACCTGGTCTTCGGCCTCGCCCTCTCCATCGGGGCCATCGCCCTCATCGGCCACACCCCCCAGGACGCCGGGGAGCTCCTCAACGGGATCATCGGCTTCGCGGGGAGCTTCATCATCCTGATCAACCTCTGGATGAACTATTCCACCATCTCCGCCTACCAGCGGGTGGAGAGCCACGGGGAAGCCTGGCTCAACGTCTGGATGCTCATGGGGGTGGCGCTGGAGCCGTTCCTGTTCAACCTCCTCATCCAAGGCTCCTCCACGGCGGGCTTCAACGACCTCGCCTCCCAGGTCTACGCCATCGATCTCGGGCTCGTGCTCGCCTGCCAGGCGGGGATGAACGAGCTCACCTTCCAGAAGGGCATCCACGGGGACCGCGTCGGGTCGCAGCTCCACCTGGGCGCGCTCGGCCTCGGGCTCTCCGCGACGATCTTCTTCATTTCGGCCGCCCCCCCGTTCGGCCTGATGCTCTCCTTCGGGGGGCTCAGCTTCCGGCTGCGCTATCTGCTCTGGTTCATCGTCTTTGTGAACCGCCCCTTCCTCCGCCGGTTCCGGCGCCAGCGGACTCTCAGCGAGGGCTCCCCTGTTCTCACGGGAAGGGGGCCGCGGCACGCGGAGGCCCCCGCGCCAACGGGCCTCCCCCCTGCGCCCTGAGCCCCCCGGCGCCGACGGATGCCCCTCCCGGGAGAGACTTCCGGGGACGGAGGGGCCTCACTCGAGGTAGGGAAGCACCTGCATCAGGTCGCGTTCCTCCACGACGTGGGAGGCCCCCTGACGGACCGGAGCGTCCTCGGGACAGAACGCAACGCCGACGCGGGACGCGCGGAAGAGCCCCACGTCGATCTCCGAGTTTCCCACCGACGCCGTCGATCCCGGCGGGATGCCCAGGTCCTGCTGGAGCCGCCGGAGGACCCCCTCCTTCCCCTTGATCGGGACCCGGATGCGCGGTCGGAGGATCCGACCATCCTGGCCGGTGACGAAGCCGTTGGCGAGCACCACGTCGAACCCCAGCTCGCGACCGAGCCGATGGGCGAGGACATCGATGCCGCCGCTCACGATGGCGGTGACCACCCCCCTCCTCTTCAGGGCGGAAAGGAGCTCCTTCGCCCCGGGCATCAAGGGGACCTTCGCGAGGATCCGCTCCAGATGCCGGAGGGAGATCCCCGGCTCGCTCTGCCTCCAGAGCGCGATGTCCCGACGGGCGAACTCCATATCGTCGATCTCGTCGTGCAGGAAGGCCTGGAGCGCCGCCTCGTTGGAGGAGCGGAAGTGGTGGTGCACCTCGGCCCAGGAGCTCTCCACGTCCACCAGGGTGCCGTCCATGTCGAAGGCCACCAGGCGGATCCCCGACCCCGGCGGGGAGGGCGCCTTACGCATGGGAACCCCCCAGCTGCTCCTCGAGGAGCCGCCGACGCTCCTCGAGCTCACGGAGCTTCCCGCGCGTCTCCTCCACCACCGCTGGGGGCGCCCGGGCCTGGAAGGTGGGGTCGCTCAGCCGGGCTCGCGCCTTCTCCAACCACTCCTCCACCTTCGCCCGCTCCTTCTCCAGCGCGGCACGGGCATCGGCCACGACCGAGGCCGGGGGTTCGAGATAGAACTCGGCAGAGCCGGTCGTGAGCGCGAGCGCGCCGGCGGGAGGGGCCGCGCCCTCGTCGAGGACCTCCACGGAGGCGAGACGGGAGAGCTGCCGGACCACCTCGAGCTCCGGCGCAAGCCCCCCGAGCGTCCGGCCTTCCGGGGTCCGGGGGCGAAGGAAAGCTCGCGGCCGCGCATCGGGGGGGACGCGGGACTCGGAGCGGAGCGTCCGGTAGCCGACCACCCAGTCCGTGAGCGCGGACCCGAGCCTCTCGACCTCCGGGGAGCGCGGGCCCGGGGCGGGGAACGGAGCCACGGCGAGGAAGGACCCCGAGTGGGGGAGGGTCTGCCAGAGCTCCTCGGTGATGTGGGGGGCGAAAGGATGGAGGGCCCGGAGGCTCCCCTCGATCACGTAGAGCCCCGTCGCGCAGGCCTGCCGCCGGGAGCTCTCCCCCTCCCTCCCCGAGAGCCGGGGCTTGGCCGCCTCGGCCCACCAATCGGCCAGCTCGTGCCACAGGAACTGGTAGAGCTCCCCCACGCCCGGGGTGAACTCGTAGGCGTCGAGCCGCCGAGGGAGGTCTTCCAGAAGCCCATGATAGCGCGAGATGATCCAGCGATCGAGGAGCGGAGCGTCCTGGGGGGGAAGGAAGCCTTCGGAGGGAGGGGGGAGCCCGGCCGGCAGGTAGCCCTCGAGCATCCGAACGAGGTTCCAGACCTTCGTGAGGAAGTTCCGCCCCCCTTCGGAGGCCTTCTCGGGCTCCCACGCCCCCCCTTCCTCCGTCGGCAGCGGGAAGAGCAGTCCCACGCGGAAGGCGTCGGCCCCCCAGCGCTCGATGAGCTCGAGGGGGTCGGGGGAGTTGCCCAGGTGCTTCGAGAGCTTGCGCCCGTCGTGGTCGCGCAGGATGCCGGTGAGGTAGACGTGCGGGAACGGGGGGCGCCCGAGCAGCGCCTCCGACCCCATGATCATCCGCGCCACCCAGAAGAACACGATGTCCGAGCCGGTGACCAGCACCGAGGCCGGGAAGTACCGCTCAAGGTCGTCGGTCGGGTCCGGCCACCCCAGGGTGGCGAAGGGCCACAACCAGGAGGAGAACCAGGTGTCGAGCACGTCCGGGTCGGGCCGGAGCCCCTCGGCCCCGCAGCGGGGGCAGCGCGCGGGAGTCTCCTCGTAGGCGTCCTCGCTCCCGCACCTCGGGCACCGGTAGACCGGGATGGGGTGCCCCCACGCCACCTGCCGCGAGATGCACCAGGGCTGGAGATGGTCGATGAAATGGAAGTACGTCTTGGTCCAGTACTCCGGGGTGATCCGGACCGCCCCGTTCTCCACGTCCCGCCGGGCGGCCCGTCCCATCTCCCCCACGTCGAGGAACCACTGGAGCGAGACGCGCGGCTCGATGGGGACATCGCTGCGGTCGGAGTACCCGACGGTGTGACGGTAGCTCTCCAGATCGGAA
>JAKATE010000068.1 GCA_021828085.1 Thermoplasmata archaeon
TTCCGATCTGGGCGCGCCCGCCCGCGACCATCTGGCCACCCTGGCCCGGCACGCCGCCGGGGACCGGCTCCCGCACGAGATCCCTCTCGTGCGCGAACCGGGCTCGGACCCCCCGCGACCACGACCCATCCCCAGCGCGTACATGTCCATCGACACCAACCCCCTCTGGGCGCTGGCCCGGATCCGGCTGTCGCGCTGGACCCAGGAACCCCTCGAGGAGGGAGCCCTCCGTCGGTACCTCGACTTCACCCGGGGCCTTGACCGCGACGGGGACGGGCTCATCGAGAACAACTTCCAGGAGAAGCTCATCGGGTGGACGGAATCCTGGGCGGACCGCCGCGACGGACCCTGCATCGACGCCAATGCCTGGTGGGCGGCGGCGGCGACCGAGTTCGCCCGCGCTACGGGAGAGGACCGCTACTCGGCTCCGACCCTCGTGCGCCGCCTCCTCTCGTCCTTCTTCCGGAGGACCGAGGGAGGGCTGGAGATCCTGGACTCCTGGAAGGGGAGCGAAGAGCGTCGGATCCGGACCCCCGCCGAGCTCGTTCCGGCCATCTACTTCGACGATCCTGTGCTGCGAGAGGCCGTGGAACAGCTCTCCCAGCCGGACCTCCTTCCGCCCTGGGGGGCACGCGCCCTCTCCACCGAGGATCCCGCCTTCGATGGAGGTTACCACACGGGGACCGTCTGGCCCCTCATGACCGGGTGGTACGTCCTCGCGGCCTACCGCCAGGGGCTGCCGGACCGGGCGTTCGAGATGCTGAAGACCTTCCCGCTCCTGGCCTTCGGCGCCCCGGATCCCGGCCGGCTCAGCGAGACCTACCACACGGACTATCCCGAGCCCACCGGGCAGTTCTTCCAGGGATGGTCGTCGAGCCTCTTCCTGCAGGGTGTGGTGGAGGGCCTCTTCGGGCTCGACCCCGATGGATCGCCCGGGGTGGGGGGACTCGGCAGGAACGCTCGGCCGCGGCTTCCTTCGGGCTGGAGAGAGATGGGGCTGCGGGGCCTGGCCTACCGGGGGCGACGCTACGACCTGAAGGTCCGGGCCGACCGTCTCGAGCTCCGGCCCGCCCACTAGGCGGGCCGAGCGGATCCAAACTCCCCCGTACGTGGGGGCGAGCAGCTCCGGGCGCGTGACTTCGGGACCTCACGCCTGCAACCCTTAGGAGTTCCCCCCGCGCAGACCCGGCAGGTCCCCCTCGGGCCCCCTCACGGAGACCCGCCCGGGTCGAGAGAGGGCAGCCCCCGGCGCGTGGACCTGTATCACCGCGGGATGGCCCGGGACCCCCAGCCCTCGGCGGAGACCTCCGCCGATGGGACGGAGCGCTCTTTTTCCCCTCGAGCTCTCCCTCGCGGGGCCAATGGACCCGACGCTGGAGACCGGGATGGAAGCCCTACGGACCCTCCTGCAACGGGAGGAGGCGTACGCCCGGCGCCTCGTGTTGCTCGACGAGGTCTCCCCGGAAGAGCTCGAGACCGAGATCGCGCGTTTCCACACTACGGTCCTTCTCGAGCACGCGGAGCGACTCGGTCCTCGGCTGGACCGGATCTTGCGCTCGCCGGATGCGGGGGCGCCCCGCCAGGAGCTCGCCCGGAGGCTCGCCCAGGATCACCAGCGGCTCGCGACCTCGGAGAACCAACTGCGTTGGTACCTCGGGATCGTCGAGCGGGAGCCGCATGGAGGGAACCGCCAGGCCCTCGGACAGTACTGGCGGGTACTTCTGGAGGCGTTGGAACGCCACCGCGACGAGGAGCTTGCACTCTTGGGGGATCCTGATGCGAGCCCCCGGTAGCCTCGCCTCGCGGGCCCCGGCACCTGTGGAGACCCGGCTCCTCTCCGGGTTCCGATTCCACTGCCGAGAGGATTGCGGTCTCTGCTGCTACGCCACCCCGGCGGTCTCACCCCCGGAAAGGAAGAGGCTGCTCTCCCTCGACCCGCACATCCCCTGGCGGGAAGGGGCCTCCGGCTTCGTTCGGATCGCGAGCCGCCCCGCCGGGGGGGCCTGCGCGCTCCTGGAGCACTCCCGATGCCGGCTGCACGACGTGCGACCCTTCCCCTGCCGGGAGTTCCCCCTCCTCGTCCACCTCGGGGACCGGGCCCAGGCCACGCTCGTCCTCTCCTGTCCGGGGCTCGACCTCGGAAGGCTCCGGGACTGGTCCCGAGGGGTCCCCGTAGAGTCCCCAGCCTTCGAGGGCCTGGACCGGGAATGGGAAGCCGTCCTCGAAGAGACCCGACGCGTGCCGTGGGAGGCG
Organism: Thermoplasmata archaeon; assembly: GCA_021828085.1. Lineage (GTDB taxonomy): Archaea > Thermoplasmatota > Thermoplasmata > Lutacidiplasmatales > UBA184 > JAKATE01. The sequence continues at coordinate 2,254 of JAKATE010000068.1, forward strand.
TGGCTCCAGGAAGGGAAGGCGCGCATCGACTCCCTCCGCTCCCTCCGGTCCCGGGAGTGGACCGAACCCGAGGCGCTCCGAGACCGGCTCCACCGCGCCCTTCCTCTCCCTCGGGACGCCGATTTCCCCCCAGAAGGACCGCCGGGCAAGGAGGCGCGCCTGGAGGACCTCCCGCTCTTCTTCGATGAGTCCCTCGGTCGCGTGGCCTTCCGAAAGGTCGATAGGGCCTGGCAGGCGCTCAGGATCCGGGAGGGAGGGGGCGTCGAACGGGACCTCGGGACCCACCGCATCCCGCACTCCCGGCCCGCCCTCCAGCCCGACGGGCTCGCGCTGCTGGCCGGGTACGGCCACTACCTCCTGGAGCGCGACGCGCTCCTCTGGCTCGGGTACCGGGAACTCGCCCGCCGGAAGGGCACCTCCCTGGAGGATGTCCTCACCGCCCTGGTGCTGGGTGCCGAGAGCGAGGTCCTCGCCCGCGCAGTCTTCCGCATGCGGTTAAGGGGAGTGGACGGCCCGCTGGGTGCCGCGGAGGTGGCCCTCGGGATACAGGCGACGGACTCGGACCTGCTCGACCAGGAGACCTACGGTCGGGTCCTCTGATCGGTGTCCGGGGAGGTCCCCGGCGGCGGACGGGACCCCCGGGCCTCCCGGTGACGGGCTTCCAGCCCCTCCCAGAAGGACTCGGGGACCTCCCGGAGGGCTTGGAAGGCGTTGCCGACGAGCCACTCCCCGCCATCCAGGGTGATCACCTGTCCGGTGATGAAGCTCGAGAGGTCGCTGACCAGGAACGTGGCGAGGTCCGCCAGTTCCTCGTGCCGCCCGAATCGCCCCGAGGGAATGTGCCGTCGGATTCGTTCCTCCAGCTCCGGCGTCGGGAGGAGCCGCTCCCAGGCCCCGGGCGTGGGAATGGGCCCTGGGGCGAGCGCGTTGAGCCGGATCCGGTGCCGTGCCCACTCCACCGCGAGGCTCCGGGTCAGGGCGAGGACCCCCGCCTTCGCGCTCGCGGAGGGGACCACGTGAGCCGCGCCCGTCCATGCGTAGCTCGTAACGATGTTGAGGACGACCCCCGGTTCCTGACGCTCGATCCAACCGCGACCCGCGGCCTGTGTCACGTAGAACGTCCCCATCAGCACCGTGCGGACCACGGTGTCGAACGCGTTGGGCGAAAGGCGCTCCGTCCGGGCGAGGAAGTTCCCGGCGGCGTTGTTCACCACGACGTCGAGGCGCCCCCACCTCCGGAACGCCTCCTCCACGAGCTTGGACGCGGACTCCGGGTCCCGCACGTCAGTGACCCGGTAGGCGGCCTCCGTAGGGCCGCGCAAGAGCTCGTCCACGGTCTCTCGCAGGGGCTCCTCCCGCCGGGCTCCGAGGAGGATGCGGGCCCCCAGGCGCGCGAAGCGTCGCGCCATGGTCCGACCGAGGCCGGTTCCTCCCCCCGTGACGAGGATCACCCGGTCCTTCAACAGCCCCGGGCCGAAGAGCTCCGCGTGAGGGTCCTCCGCACCAGTTCGAGTCTTGTCGGACGGCGTTGCCATTTCCCCTCCCCCGCGGAGGGGTGGAGCCGACGCTCTGCCTTAAGCTCGAGGAAGGCCCCGCGAACGCCCAGCGGGTTCCACAGGTTCTGCGGTGGGAGCCCTTCGCCTGTCGATGATTTCGAGGTGTCCGACCGTGAGCCCGGTCCCAGGGGGGACCACTCCCTCGGTGCGATGTGGTCCCGGCTCCAGGATCGTGCGTGTCTTGCTCAGGCCCCGCTCACGCGGCCCGAGGTCCCTCCCGCGACGATCATCACCAGGGCAGAGACGATCCCGAGGATGGCCAAGCCCTCCATTCCGTAAAGGGCCGCGTCCGGCCTCCCTCCAAGAAGGAAGACCGTGCCCGCGATCGTTGCGCCGAGGGCCGAGAACGCGGCCAAACCGGAGAATGCGCGGGGAAGGGTGCGATAGTGCCGGCCCACCCGCGAAGTGGCGTAGCCCGCGATCGCCAGCGTGACCAAGGCGAGCCCGATGTGGCTCGCGAGGGTGAGCGCGAGATAGGAGCTCTCGAGGGCGAGCGATCCCCCGACGGCCGATGTGAGGAGGAACAAGAGCAACACCAGTACGCCCAAGGTTCTGAGCGAGGGGCCCGAGCTCACGCTCCGGGGCGACTCCCTTGAGAAGCTCGCGGAGGACTGCGCCAAGGTGATCCTGCCGGCGGCCAAGGGGGTTCCCGCTCTGGATAACGCTTGTGGAAAAACGGGAAAGCGCAGGGAAGAAGCGATGAACGTGCGGGACCCCGGCGAAGGGAGGGGCGCCCGATTCCCGACGCCACCGGCGCCTGGAGGGGAGGGTCCGTCCCGTTGCACGCAGAGGGAACGTCCGGCGGGACGGGGCTAAAATGGTGGAGCGCACCAAGGACTTCGGAGGCTTGAGATTCCTGGTGACGGGACGGGCCGATGCCGAGCAGGCTTCCGCGGGGGCGGAGGAAGGGAGAGAGTGCTCTCCGTTCCCGCCCGGGGGCCGCATACCCCGGGCCCGTGAGGACCCCATAGGGAACGAAGTCCGTGCCCCAAGCGGACCGCGATTGAAGGAGGGAGCATAGTCGCCCAGAGGCACGTTGAGCTCGCGACCTCCGAAACTCCGCTCCCTCGACCGGAAGGAACCCCCGACAGCACAAGGCTGAACTAACGGGAGCCAATCGTCCGGTTGCGGGGAGCCGTGTCGTACGGGACGTGGAGGACCGGGAAGGGCAAGAAGACCTGGCCGGGGCGCACCGGCTGGGCACCGTACCTCTTGGGCTACGGGATGTCGATGCTTGCTTCGCTTGTCCTCGCCCTCAGCCAAGACTCCTCCTCCGCGCCCCTTCTCCTGCTGATCGTCCTGGGCGGGACGTCGGCGGTATTCATCGGGATAGGCGCCGTCCTGGTTTACGAGGCCCAGCGCGCATGGACGAGCCAACCGAAGCCCGAGGTGGGTGAACCAAAGCAGGCTCGGGGAGAACCGGGTTCGACAGGGAGACGTTGAGGAACCGACGGGGCGTCAATGGCCGGTTCGCGCCCTATGCCTCTCGTGGCCCTTCCCGGACGTCGGCGTTCTCGCGCGGACGGATAGGTCCTGGTTCGAGGGCGGAGCCGATGCCCCCCGTCCCCCCCGAGGGTGCCCGGCGACCAGGTCACTCCCTCCCTCGACCCTGGAGGACGGCGTCTCCAACGGTGCGTCGCGAAGCCCATCCGCCCAGAAAACGAACCTGGTCGTCCCTCCCTTCGCCTCTACCGGAGCTCCCTCCCGAAGATGCTTCGATCCGACAACCGTCCCCCGTTTGGCGTGGAAGCGTGAGACCACGGGGTCCCCTCCCCCTGTCCTCGCTTCGCCCGGCTGGATCACCTCCGTGTCCCCTGCAGGAGGAGGGGAGCTCAATCCTGGACCGCGCGCAGGTCCGCAACCCTTTGACGCGCGACCCGGCAGGGTTGGTTCTCGACCCGGAATCGCACGGGTCCCTCGCGGTGCCTTCCGGTCGCCCCTGCCTGCCGTCTTCCGCGTCGGGACTCCCTCCAAGAGGTCGCTCTTAGAAAGAGGAGCTGGGAACGGGGAGCACGCGGGGGCAGCTTCGGGCCGGATCGTGAAGGCGCTGTTGGGCCATCCTGCCCGCTCGGATCACCGGGCAAGGCGGGTCAACCCCGCTTCACCTCACACCCATCCCCGCCCGTCGCGCCCGTATTCTTTGGAGCTCGGGGCAGGACCGAGTGGTCGGCATGTCGAAGGCAAGCGGGGGCATGAGTTCGGGAGGAGGGACGACCGCTTCCCGGACCCGAAAGGGACTCCGTTTCGCTCGGTCCTACCCCATCCCAGTTTTCGCCCTGGGGGGCCTGCTGGTCGGGGCCTTCCTGGCCTATCCCCTCGCGCGGCCGGACCTGGGACGCGTTGCCTGGTACGCCACCCTAATCCTCGGGGGCGCTCCGCTCGTCTATCACACCTTCCAGAGGCTCTCGGCCCGGCAGTTCTCCGCCGACGTGATCGCCACCCTTGCCATTCTGGGGGCGATCGCCCTCGATCAGGCTTTCGCCGGGGTCATCATCGTGCTCATGCAGTCCGGGGGGGAAGCGCTGGACGGTTACGCCTTCCACCGGGCGTCCTCCTCGCTCCGGGAGCTGCTCAAACGCGAACCTCGGACCGCACGACGCCGTCGCGCCGACCGGGTGGAGGAGATCCCCGTGGAGGAGGTCCAGGTCGGCGATCGGCTCCTCGTCCGGTCCGGCGATGTGCTGCCGGTCGACGGCGAGGTGGAAGGGGAGGGGGCCCTGCTGGACGAGGCCGCGATCTCGGGAGAGCCCCTCCCGAGGAAGCGGGTCCCGGGGACCCTGGTCCTGAGCGGGAGCGTGAACGTGGGGGGACCCTTCGGGCTGATCGCCCGACGGACCAGTCGGGAGAGCCAGTACGCCCGAATGGTGGATCTGGTGAGAAGTGCCCAGGACCGCAAGCCTCGAATCCAGCGCCTCGCCGACCGGTACGCGGCCTGGTTCACCCCGGTCACCCTACTCGTTAGCGCGCTGGGATGGTACTTCACCGCCTCCCCCACGACCGCTCTGGCGGTCCTGGTCGTAGCCACCCCTTGTCCCCTCATCATCGCGACCCCCATCGCGGTCATCGGAGCCGTGAACCAAGCGGCGCGCCGGGGGATCGTCGTGAAGAGCGGCGGGGCCCTCGAGGAGGTCGGGAACGCCCGGGTCGTCGCCTTCGACAAGACCGGCACGATCACCTCGGGCCGCCCGGAGGTGGAGCGGGTGGTCGTCTTCGACCCCTCCGTTTCCGCCCCGGAACTGCTGCGACTCACGGCGGCGCTCGAACAGTTCTCGAGCCATCCGCTCGCCTCCGCGGTCCTCCGGGCAGCTCCCGGAGGCAAGGCCCTCCCGCCGGCGGCGCAGGTCCACGAGCGGGCGGGCTCGGGACTCGGGGGCCTCGTCGAAGGTCACACAGTGGAGGTGGGCTCGGAGACCTATCTACGCGGACTGGGCTTCCCCGACCTCTCTTCCCGACTGGACCGGCTCGTGCCGCCGGTCGAGCAGCGAGGGCGGCTGAGCTCCTTTGTCGCGCTCGACGGCCGGCCGGTCGGCGCTATCCTGTACGCGGACCGGATCCGCCCCGGGATCCCGGAACTCTCTTCCCGCCTCCGCGACCTCGGTGTGCAGCACGTCGTCCTTCTCAGCGGGGATAGCCGGGCGAACGTGGAAACCATCGCGCGGGAGGCCGGTATCGGGGAGTTCCACGGCGAGCTCCTTCCGGAGCAGAAGCTCGCGCGCATCCAGGCGTACCGGAAGGAGAAGGGGACCACGGTCATGGTGGGCGACGGGATCAACGACGCGGCGGCCCTGGCCTCGGCCTCGGTGGGCATCGCGCTGGGGGCAGAGGGAGCCGGCATCACCGCCGACGCCGCGGATGCGGTGCTGCTCGAGGACGATCCGTCGCGCGTGGCGGACCTCATCGGCCTCGGAAAGCGCATGAATCGGGTCGCCCGGGAAGGGATCTTCGCCGGGCTGGGGGCCAGTCTGGTCCTCATGGGGGTCGCCGCGTTCGGGGGGATCATCCCGGCCGAAGGGGCGCTCTTGCAGGAGGTCATTGACCTGCTGGTGATCCTCAATGCCCTGCGGATGAGCATCCGCTGACCGTCGGGTTCGCCCCGAGACCGAACCCCCCGGTGATGGAGAGAGCGAAGAGCGGCGAACTTCCTCCTCGGTCGGGCCGCCGGGCCCCCCCTCGAAGGCCCGTCCGGCATCGAGGGAGGGCATGCCATAATTAGCAAGTAGGAGGGCCCGCTAAGGCCTCCGGGGGAAGAGTCGGATGGCCGACCTGAATCTCGCGGAGCTGATGCAGACCCTCGACGATGCGTGGAACGCCGGCCCGACGAGCCGTCTCTGGGAGACGTTCCGCCACCGGCACACGGAGGATGTGCTCGTCTATTGGCCCGGACAGGCCGAGCCGACGCGGGGACGGCACAACCACGACTTGGAGGCGGTCGAGTTCTTCAAGACATTCCCGGACCAGCGCCTCGTGAACCGGCCCTACAAGATCTTCTTCGCCGCCGGCAACCACACCTGCTCGGTGGCCGACTTCTCCGGGACGATGACGGGACCGATGAAGGTCGGTGGGAAGGTGGTCCCTCCGACCGGGAAGAGCTTCCACGTCGAGTTCTGCACCGTGGCGACGTGGAACGAGAAGGGGCAGATCACCGAGGAGCGGCTCTTCTACGACCTCGTCACCTTCCTGCGACAGATCGGGCTCTCCTAGATCCGTCAGCCCGGCTCGGCGGAAGCTGTTTCGCTGCGCCCGGGGGCTTCGGCCCGTCGACCGCCGCCTGAGGGCGGTACCGAGCACCACGTTTCCGCCCGCATGCACCCTCGGCCCCTCCTCCCGAACGGCCCCCCCACGGGACAGGGGACGATATCGTCAGATGAGGTTCTCCCCACGCACATTCGGCGCCCCACCGACCGTGCGGAAGCCGCTCGCCACACCCCAGGCGCCGTCTCACACGGGAGGATGGTCCTGGATCCGTCCGTTCGCGTGTCCCCAATCGATCCAGTCGTAAACCGGGGCCTCCACGTCGATCTGCCAGAGGAGGGCGTTGATCTCCCCCCGGTGCTGGAGCTCCTCCTCGACGAGGTGCCAGAGTACTTCGCGGACCGGGATCTCGCAGTCGTGGGCGGACCCCTTCCCCTTCTCCCGGTGGACCGTCCGGTCCAGGTCCGTCTCGGTCAGCTCGGCCATGACCCGCCGGATCTGCGACTGGATGTACCTCTCGTCCTTCTGGACATCCGCGAGGCTGGGAGGGTTGCTGGTGTCGGGCTCTTGCGGCGGGAACTCGAAACGCGCGCAGTCCTTCATCCAGTAGTAGAGCGCGCCCTGCGAGTGACCGAAGATGTCCAAAAGCGTGGGGAACGATGCCCCGCGGTCGCGGGAGAGCTCCTCCCGGGGCAGCTTGGAAAAGGTCTCGAGGTAACCCCGACGCGCTTCCGCGAGGTAGGCGAACCACGCCCGCAGCGACTCGATCTCCGTCGCCATCTAGGCTCCGTGCGGGCTCCCTGGGCCCTCCGGGGAGTCCTTGAGCAATGCGCCGAACGAGTCCTGCCGCTTGATCTTCCCGTTCCTGAGCTCGAAGATGTTGCAGAAGCGCACTTTCAGCGATCCGCCATCCTTCCGGGTCACGTGACAGACGCCCTCCACGACCACTACGTTACCTTCCTCCGTCATCCGGGTGATCTCGTTCCGCAGCTTGTCCTCTCCGACGTTCTGCACGATCGCGGCCTTCCCCCGGTTCCGGCTCCCCGTGGGGGGCACTCCATCGACCCACTCCACCCACTCTACATCGTCGGTCACGAGGGTTTCGATGTTGGACGGATCCCGGCGCAGGTACGTCTCCACGACCTTCTTGTTGTCGCTCTTCGGATGCATCGCTGCCCCTCCCGGGGAATGGGTCCACCC
>JAKATE010000069.1 GCA_021828085.1 Thermoplasmata archaeon
GGGCCCCGGAGGGCTCCCGCACCGAGCTTCCCCCCCCCCGGCTCCTCCACCTCCCCACGGAGAAGGAGCTCCTGCAGGGTTTGCCCCCGGAGAGCTTCCCCTCCCCCTCGAGGCCGGCCTCCGAGCTCAAGCCGGTGACCGCTTCCGAGCTCCCCATGGGCATGGAGCAGATCCGCTCGGAGCTCGAGAAGCTCCGACGTGCCTTCCTCTCCGGGCCGAAGCGATCCGGCCCCCCCGCCCGGCGCCCCTCTCCGCCCCCGGCTCACTCCACCCCGTCCCCTGCCACCAGCCCCGTCCGTCCGGCCCCCCGTGCGCCGCAGCCGCTGACGACAAAGGCCGGTCGCGACCAGGCCCGGGTCTCGGAGGGGGACCTTCAGCTCCTGCTCGATGACCTGGAGTTTCGCCTGAAGGCGCCGTTGCCCCTCGCCCCCCGGGGCGGCCCTTCCCCCGTGACCCGGGAACGTACGCCCACCACTTGAGCGGCCGGGAGTTCATCGGAGATGGCGGATGCGGCACGTTTCCGTGCCCTCCTGCAGGGATTGGCGATCCTCACCGCCTTCGTGGCCCTGGGGACCTTTCTGTCTTCTCCACGCACGTCCCTGGACCTGGTGGTCGCCGGTCTCGTCGCGGCCGGGATGCTCTTGGCGGTCTCCGTGATCGTCGTCACCGACCCGCCCATGGCCCGCACCCCCCCGATCGAGATGACCCTCCCCATGGTCGGTCCCACCGAGGGGGCCTCCCGCCACCGGGCCGACTCCCGGCCCAGGTCAAAGGGCCCCAGACCCGTTGAGAAGGGCGAGTAGGCGGACCATCGCCACGAGCGACAGTAGCAGGATCGGCAGGATGGAGAGTCCCAGGGCTTTCAGGCCCAGCGCGGGTCGACCCTGCTGCGCGTAACGTTCGAGCCCCAGCCCCAGGAAGAGCGTCCAGAGCGCCAAGGGGGTCAGAAGGGCGGCGGTGAGCGCAAGGCCGGACGGGAGGAGGAAGCTTGCCCCCACCCCGACGATGGTCCCTGCGGCCCCTACGCGGAGGAAGAGCCGCCGGTTCCTCCCACGCTCCTGCACGAAGTAGCCTGCGACCAGGACCGAGGCGAATCCGAGGGAGCCGGCGACCAGCCCCAGCAGGGTCCCCCCCCAGACCGAGCCCGCCCCAAGAGGGACCACATACTGGATCACCACCCAGGGAAAGGCGATGGCGAGGAGCAGGAGCGTCGTGGAGAGAAAGAAGATCCCCAAGGGGAGCCGGGGGATCCAGTTGACCGCGCAGGCCTCGGAGCACTCCCCATGGCGGCGGAGGGTGGCCTCGAAGGCGCACCCCAGGCAGGCGCTGCGCCGGTGGACCAGGCCACCCTTCTCCCCGACCCTCCAGAGGAGGCTCGTCAGGATGGCGGAGAGGCAGGCGGAGATGAGGAAGGGGAGCGCCACCTCCCCCAGGTTGCTCCACTGCAACACCAGAGGCATCGCGGTAATGTACCCTCGGAGGCGGGCTTAAAACTGCACCTGCTCCCCCCCGGGAGGACCTCCCCCGGGACGCCCTTCAGAGGGACTTCGGGCGACGGGACCGGGTGAGGAAGCCCTTGAGCCAGGATACCTCCGATAGGGTCGCTTCCGTGAGCTCCTCCGGGAGGATCCCGTGCGGCCGGGGGAGATGGGGGGGGAAGCGAACGGTCTCCTGGGGCGTGACGGCGAGGTCCAGCGGGAGATCGTGCGGCAGGACGGGCAACAGGCGGTCCGTACGCTGGAGGGCGTGGACCGTGGTCGCCACCCGGGTCTCCCGGGAGACCTTCCCGAAAGCCGACAGCACCCCCCACTCCAGGTCGGCGAAACCGCCACCCTTCCCGATCCGCTCGCCCCGCGGACCGACGACCACGCTCCCGACCACCACCAGGTCGATCGGGGGGACCTCCCCCGGCGCGAGCGGCCGCCCCTGGGAGACTCCCCGGGCGACCGTCGGCGCAAGACGGGTGCCCGGCTCCAGCAGCCGGAAGCACCGCTCCTCCCGGAGGCGCGGGACGGCCATCACCAGCTGCTTGCCCTCCCGGAGGACCGCGGTGCGGACCGGCAACTGCGGGGCGTCCGGGTTCACCTTCACCACCCGGGCCTCCCGGAACTCCTGGAGCTCGGCGAGCCGGGCCGCGGCTTCGAGCGCTCCCTCGAAATTGGGGATCCGGTCATGGGGAGGGAAGGGGAAGCGGGCCACCTGGGAGGACCCCAGGAGGTCCCAGACCTGCCTCCGCCAGCGCGCTTTCTCCCCCTCCAGCCGGCGCCGGTCCGGCTCTCCGAGGGTGGGCGGGGCTCCCGGCACGACCTCCTGTGGAGGGCGTGCTCTTTAAGCCGCTCCCACCTCTGAGGGACCGGATGCCCACCAAGCGGACGCTTGCCGAGGAGCTGGCTTCCCGGCAGCGCGCCATCTCCGTCGCGGAGTTCTTCGAGCGCAACCGGCAGATCCTCGGTTTCGACAACCCCCAGCGCTCCCTCCTCACCACCGTGAAGGAGGCCACCGATAACGCCCTCGACGCCTGCGAGGAGGCCCGGACCCTCCCGGACATCCTCGTCGAGATCCACCGGCTCGCCGAGGACCGCTTCCTCGTGGCGGTGGAGGACAACGGTCCCGGTATCCTCCGCCGCGAGGTCCCGAACGTCTTCGGACGGCTGCTGTACGGTTCCCGCTTCCACGCCAACCGCCAGGCCCGCGGCCAGCAGGGGATCGGGATCTCCGCGGCCGTGCTCTACGCGGGGCTCACCACCGCCACCCCCACGCACGTCCTCTCCAAGGTGGAGGAGAACCCGGCGGCCTACGAGGTCGACATCCTGCTCGACACGGCCAAGAACCAGCCGCGGATCCTGCGCGAGGATGCCCGGGCGTGGGACCGCCCCCATGGGACCCGGGTGGAGCTCACCCTCAAGGGCCGCTACCAGAAGGGCCGCCAGTCCCCGTACGAGTACCTGCGCGGCACGGCCATCGTGAACCCGCACGCGCGCCTGACCCTCCTCGAGCCGGACGGCACCCGGACCACCTGGGAGCGCGTCAGCGCGGAGCTTCCCCCGCTCCCCCGCGAGATCCCCCCGCATCCCCACGGCCTCGAGCTGGGGGAGCTCGACCAGCGGCTCCACCAGACCCGCTCCACGACCCTCGGTCAGTTCCTCGCGGAGGACCTGAGCGGATTGAGCCGACGGGCCGTCACCGAGGTCCTCGACAAGTCCGGCGTCGGCCCGCGCACCGCCCCCGGGTCGGTGAACGGGGAGGCCGTGGAGCGGCTCCTGGCCGCCCTCAAGGCCGTCACGCTCGCCCCACCGTCGTCCGACTGCCTCTCCCCGATCGGCCCGCTCCTGATCAAGCGCGGGCTCAAGAACGTCCTCGGGACGCTCCGCCCGGAGTTCTATGCCCCGCCGGTCACCCGGAGCCCCCGCGTCCACGCCGGCTGCCCGTTCATCGTCGAGGTCGGGCTGGTCTACGGCGGGGACCTCCCCTCGGACCAGCCGATCCAGCTCCTGCGCTTCGCCAACCGGGTCCCCCTGCTCTTCCAGCAGGGGGCATGCGCCATCACCTCCACCGTCTCGGGGATCGACTGGCGCCGCTACGGCCTCGAGCAGAAATCGGGAGCCCTTCCGGTCGGCCCCATGGTCCTGCTCGTCCACGTGGCCTCGACCAAGATCCCGTACACCTCGGAAGCGAAGGAGGCGGTCGCCGAGACCGACGAGATCGCCAAGGAGATCGGGCTGGCCGTCCAGGCGGCGGCCCGGAGCCTGAAGGTCCACCTCTCCCGGAGCGTCCGACGCTCCTTCGCCGAGGAGAAGTTCCGGATCATCCAGAGGATCCTCCCGCGGATCGCGGAGAAGGCCAGCGCCATGGCCCGCGGCCCCGTCCCGGACCTCACCCGGGTCATCACGCGGATTATGGACGTGGTCTCGGTGGAGACCCAGGGGGGCGGTGCAGCCCCTGACGAGGCGGGTCCGAAGGGGAGCCTCACCCTGGTGAACTACACGGACCGCAAGCGCCGACTCGAGGTCTTCCTCGAGCTCCCCCTGGAGGCGCTCGGGGAGGGCTTCCGCTCCTCCCCGGAGCCGCTCGAGCTCCAGCGGGAGCTGGGGCGCGTCTCCTTCCCCCTGGCCGAGCTCGCCCCGAACGAGCGGCTGGAGATCGCCCTGGAGTGGCCCCGAGGGGTCCGGATCGACCCGGACGACATCGACGTCTACGTCGCCGGGATCGACGAGGCCCATCTCCTGGGGGCCGACCCGCTCCCCGGGGACTGGGAGGTCCGCCTTCCCGCAGCGCTCGTCGAAGCGGCCGAGGCCGCCGAGTCCCCCGCGACCCCCGGGGAGGAGCTGGAGGAGGTGGATTACGATGCCGCCGAAAGGAAGGAGCCCGTTGCCTCGGACGAAGACTGATCCCGTGGAGCGGCTGCCGGCCGCCCTCGCCCCGAGCCGGGACCTTGCCCGGGAGATCTACCAGCAGCTCCAGCGCGGGGAGATCCCTCGGATGCACCTTCCCTTGAGGACCAAGCAGAACATCGCCTTCAGCCTCAAGGACGGGGTCTGGAGGCTGGGCAAGCAGCGCGGCATCCGCTCCGCCCGGAAGCTCGACGGCGCGCTGATGCTCCTGCGGACGTTCTGGCTGCTCGAGTTCGTCAACGAGATGGCCCGGGACGAGAAGACCTCGACGCTCCGGGAGCTCTACTACATCTCCGAGCAGTGGGAGGAGGCCAAGTTCCACTCGGAGAACGAGTCGAACCTCCTGGTGGAGGACCTGGAGGTCCTCTGCGAGGCCCTGCGCGAGGACTTCCGGCTCCGCCCCGAGGAGAACGGCGCCTCGGTCATCGGGGACCTCACCCTGGAGGAGGTCAACCGCAAGGGCCAGCGCAAGCTGATCAACTGCCGGGACGACGTGGGGGACGGGGGTTACCAGCTCCCCGCCAACGTGGAGAAGGAGAAGATCACGTTCAAGAAGCACGGGCTCAAGTTCATCCTCGCCATCGAGTGCGGCGGCATGGTGGACCGGCTCGCCGAGAACGGCTTCGATGAAGAGCACCAGGCGCTCCTGGTCCACCTGAAGGGGCAGCCGGCCCGCTCCACCCGCCGGTTCATCAAGCGGCTCAACGAGGAGCTCCGGCTCCCGGTGGTCGTCTTCACGGACGGGGACCCCTGGTCGTTCCGCATCTATGCCTCCGTGGCCTTCGGCGCGATCAAGACGGCCCACATCTCGCACTACCTCGCGACCCCCGCCGCCGAGTTCCTCGGCGTCACGGCCTCCGACATCGAGAACTACAAGCTCCCCAGCGACAAGCTCTCCGACCGGGACATCCAGGCGCTCAGGGCGGAGCTCACGGACCCCCGCTTCAACACCGAGCAGTGGCGGACGGAGATCGAGCTCATGCTCCAGAACGGGCGCAAGGCGGAGCAGCAGTCGCTCGCGAAGTACGGCTTGAACTACGTCACCGAGACGTACCTGCCGCAGAAGCTCTCCGAGATGGGCGTCCTCTGAGCCTTCCCCCGGGAACCGGGCGGTTCACGGGGGCCTGCTCGGGGGCGGGCGGGGGCGGGGCACCCGGGGGAGCGTCGTGGCGACCTTGAGGTGCTCGATGAGGGCGAGGAGGAGCGCGTACTCGAGGTTCACCCAGCGTACCAGCTCCCCCCGGTCCCACCGGTCCGCGTCCTCCGCCCCGCGCAGCGCTCGATAGGCTGCCCCCACCTCCTCGGCCGAGCGCAGCATGCCGGGGGAGACCACCTCCGCCCCGGGGTCCGAGAGGCGACCCACGGTGGAGTCGAGCTCCTCCCGGAGCTCCCGCTCGAGCGCCCGCAGCCTCTCCTCCGACAGGGAGGAGTCCTCTCCGACGAGCACGGGACGGGAGGGCTCAGCGCCCCTTGACCTCCGGGGGCAGCGCGGGAAGGCCGAGCGCGCGGAGGACCTCCTCGACCTTCCCGGCCGTATGGAAGGGCTCGGGAAGGTAGAGCTCCTGCTCGGAAGGGAGATGCAGGGTATGGAACGGGAGACCCTGCTCCTCGAACTCCTCCGGTGGAAGGGCGGGGGTCTCCTCCGGGCTGGCGATGACCGGCAGGAGGCCAGGAGCCGGTCGGCGACCCCCCCGGGCCAGGAGGAACTCTTCCCCGCCCCGGCCCCGGAGGACCCAGGAGAGGGGGACGACGAGCCATCGATGGATCACCTTGGGTCGGAGCTTCGCCTTGCCCTCGGTCTCCCGCCGGTCGAAGACGGCCAGAGGCTCCCCCGGACCGGGGAGGGTCCGCACGAAGGCGAAGCTGGCGCCGCGGAAGACCAGCACCCCCTCCAGGAGCTCCTCTTCGGTGAGCACGTCCGTGCGAGCCCGGAGGGCATTATTCGTTTGCGGCCGCCTCTTCCCGCCGCTTCCCTGCCCTTGGGGGCCCGGGGCCTCGGGAGGGGAGGGACCCGGGGATGGAGAGGGCCCTTTCGGTGCCGTCTGAGGGAGTCCTTGGGCAAATCCTACGCAACGTTAATAACGACCGCCCAGTAGGGCCGCTGGCCCCTCGGTGGTCTCTGGATGAAACGCAGCTCGCGGGTCTGGAAGAAGCGTGGCCACATGCGCTGGAAGTGGCGCAAGAAGCGCATGCGGCGACGCATGCGGGCCCAGCGGATGCGGGCCCAGTAGGGCCCGCTCCACCCTTCCCAACCCCTTCCGTGTCCTTTCCTTCGAAGGAGGGGCGTCACCAGGAGGCGCGCTCGAGCTCCCGCTCCTTGCGGGTGCCCTTCTTCCACTCCTTGTAATGCGTCCGGCACAGATGCGCCCGGCGGGCGTCCGGGAGCGAGGGGAAGACCTTGCGCGCCTCGCCGATGGCAAGGGACCGCACCGAGGGCTCCGTGCACCCCGGGACGAGGCACGGAGGGTCCGCGCTCGAGCGCCGGGGGGAGGCGGGGGCGCTCATGGTTTCCGGGCGGCGAGCGAGGCCACCGCCTCGCTCACCAGCTTCGGGACCTCGTAGGGGAACTTGGCGACCCGGACCCCCGCTCTCCCGAGGGCGTTGACCTTGCTCTCGGCCGTGCCCCGGCCCCGGGAGATGATCGCCCCGGCATGCCCCATCCGCTTCCCCTGGGGGGCGGAACGGCCCGCGATGTAGCCGACCACGGGCTTGTCCATGTGGGCCTCGATGAACTCGGCCGCCTCCTCCTCGGCCACCCCGCCGATCTCCCCCACCATGACCACCACGTCGGTACCGGGGTCCTTCTGGAAGAGCTCCAGGGCGTCCACGAAGGTGGTCCCGTTCACCGGGTCCCCCCCGAGGCCGACGCAGGTGGACTGACCGAAGCCGGCCTCGGTGACGGAGTTCACCATCTCGTAGGTGAGGGTGCCGCTCCGGCTCACTACGCCGACGCGACCGGGCCGGAAGATCACGTTCGGGAGGATGCCCACCTTGGCCCCTCCCGGCGTCGCGATCCCCGGACAGTTCGGGCCGATGATCCGTGTCCCCCGGCTCCGGGCGTAGTAGAGCATGCTCAGCATGTCGTGGAAGGGGATGTGCTCGGTGATCACCACCGCCAACGGGATCCCCGAGTCCACCGTCTCCACCAGCGCGTCTCGGGCGTACGGGGCGGGGACGAAGATGCAGGCCGCATTGGGATGGGTGGCGTCGACCGCCTCCTCCATCGAGTCGAAGACCGGCACCCCCTCCACCGTCGCCCCTCCCTTGCCCGGGGTGACCCCCGAGACCACTTTCGTCCCGAAGGCGAGCATCCCCCGGGTGTGGAGCGTCCCCTGGTGCCCGGTGATGCCCTGGACGACCACCCGGGTCTCCGGCCCGACGAGGACGCTCATGGGGGGCTCCCGGCCAGGGGCGCGGCCGCCTCCTGGCCCTGCTCCAAGGCGACCACGTGGCGGACGCTCTCGGCGAGGTCGGTGTAGGAGCCCACGCCCCCCGCCTTCAGAATCGCCACCCCCTCCTTCTCGTTGTTCCCACGGATCCGCGCCACCATGGGGAACTTCGGAGGCGCCACCTTCATCGCGTCGAGCAGCCCCCGGGCGACGGTGTCGCAGCGGGTCACTCCGCCGAAGATGTTCACGAAGACCACCTTCGGGCGCGCCTCCGTCATCAGCAGGAAGGCCTCGGCGACCTTCTGGGGGTCGTCGGTCCCCCCGAGGTCGAGGAAGACCCCGGGACGCCCGCCCTCCTGGAGGAGCACGTCCAGGGTCGCCATGGTGAGCCCTGCCCCGTTGGCGATGACCCCGATGTCCCCTCCGATCTCGACGAAGGCGATCCCCTTCTCGTGGGCCTTTTCCTCGAGGGGGGTGAGCTCGCCCCGCAACCCCTGGTACTCGGGGTGGCGGAAGAGGGCGTCGTCCTCGACGATGACCTTGGAGTCCAGTGCCACGAGCCGCTCCCCCGAGACGGCGAGGGGGTTGACCTCGACGAGTTCGGCGTCCTCGTCGAGGAACACCTGCCAGAGCGACTGGAGGAGCTTCTCGAGCCCCGCGCCGAGCTTTCCCTGGAGACCGAGCGCCTTGGCGATCTTCTTCCGCTGGTAGGTGACCAGTCCGGCGAGCGGGTGGACCCAGACCTTCGCGATGGCCTCGTCCGAGACCGACTCGATCTCGACCCCGCCCGAGGCGGAGGCCATGATGACCGGCTCGCGTCGGGACCGGTCGAGGGTGATGGACAGGTACAGCTCCCGGTCGAGGGGGAGCTTCTCCTCCAGGAGGACGGCGGTGACCCGCTCCCCCTTGAACTCCATGCCGAGCATCGCCTGGACGGCTTCCCGGGCCTCCCCGGGTCCGTCGGCGAAGCGCACGGCTCCGCCCTTCCCCCGGCCCCCGGCCAGGACCTGCGCCTTCACCACGGCGGGGAACGGGACCTCCCCCTTCGCCAGCGCCGCCTCCAGCTCCGACTGCGTCCGGACCAGTACGCCGCGGGGGAGGGGGATCCCGTGCCGACGGAAGATCTCCTTTCCCCGCCATTCCTCTAGCCGTACCATGTGATCACTCCCCGGCTCGAACCGCCCAAGGGTATTTGCGCTTGCGCGTTCCGGGACCGGGAAGAGGGGGGAGGGGGAACGGGGGAGATGCCAGGTAGGAGACCGCGTAACCCCCGCCGACCGCGGGGCGACCCCGCGCTCTTCACCGGGGGAGAGGGGCGATGAGCGCCCTGGAGTTCACCCTGGCGGCGACGGCCAGCCTGTTCGTCGTGGTGGACCCCATCGGCACCCTCCCGTTCTTCGTGGCCCTGACCCAGGGGTACGACGAGCGGGACCGCCGGGTCATGGTGGACCGCGCGATCAGCGTGCTCGGCGGTGTGCTGGTCGCCTTCGCGCTCTTCGGCCGATTCCTCTTTGCCGCCTTCGGATTCACGCTCTTCGCGGTGGAGATCGCCGGCGGCATCCTGCTCTTCTTCACCGCCTACGAGATGTTCCATGGGGAGATGGGGCAGAAGCTCCCCCCGGCCACCCGGGAGGAGGCCATCCGGCGCCGGGACGAGCTGGCCGTGGCCCCCCTGGGGATCCCGCTGCTCGCCGGACCGGGCTCGATCGCCACGGTCATGACCATCACAGAAGACGGTTA
>JAKATE010000070.1 GCA_021828085.1 Thermoplasmata archaeon
CAACGGCTGGAACATGGTCGTGACCCTCGGCTGCCAGGGATGGGCCTACACGGCGCTCACGAACCTGGTGGCGGACGGAGCGGCGTGCGCGCCCCCGTCCTGCAGCCTCGCCGCGCGGGCGCTCATCTACAACAACGCGGAGCAGATCGCGTACAAGCTGGGATTGTACATCTACAACTTCCAGTCGAACTCGGTCTTCTCCTACTCGACCTGGATCAACCCCTCCGGGATCAACACCAACCCGATGATCGGCGGCGGCGGTGACCAGCCCTGGTACACCATCACGTACCAGAACGGAGCGCTCTGAGTCCAAGGAGCTGACAACCTCAGGGGGGAGGAACACTCCCCCCACCAACCCTTTCCTTCCTTCTTCTTAAACCCGTGAACGGTGACTCGTGTCGCCGGTGGGATCAACGTTCGCGCGCACTCGGGACTCCCTCGAGGCCATGCTCGGGGTCACGCTTCGCCGTCGCCGGCAGGAGGGGAGCAACTGGATTCTTCCGGGGGCGGGGTCCCCCCCGCGGGCCACACAGACCCCTCGCTCCCTTGGTCAGGTTACGCTGGTCCTTAGGGGGGAGAGCCTCCCGCTCGACGCCCTTTCGACTGGGGAGAGCCGGCTCCCTTTGTTCTCCCGCGGTTAGCAGGAGGAGACAGGGCTTACTCCGGTACGAGGGCTGCTGTCCGCTGCGACTTCCCAGGGGATCCAGCCAGCGATGCTGGGGGCGGCAGACTCTTCGAACACGGAGGGCCTCGTTCCATGCCCGAAGGACTGAAGTTCGCCTCCCGGAGGAAGGAGGCGACCGGTTGAGGACGGCAACCTTGGCCATCGGAGCCCGAGCCCTTGCCTGGCAGACTTCCCTGGCCCACCCCCCTCAAGGCAGGGCCCGCGGTAGGAGGGGCGACGGTCGGGCCCTTGGGCCTCCGGGTCCGCTCACAGCTTTGAGCGAGGGTCGGGGGTGGAGTTCATCGAGGGGAGTCGGCCGAAGGCGCCGTTGCCGCGGCCAGATCCGGAAGTTTGATCGGGAGCGGTCCCGAAACTCTCTCCCGAGCTGGAAGAGGCCGCTCTACGGGCCGCCATCGACAGAAGAAACGGGAGGAGGGCCGAGGAGAACGGTGGGAGCTACCCCGCTAGAGGAACTCCTCGACAGGGACGTCCTCGGGCGTACGGGAGAGGGCCCCGGAGCGCCAGTCCTGGTAGTCCGGTGTCCAGCGGCCCAGGAAGAACGGGCGGAGCGGTGAGGGTCGGAAGCTCCGGGACCGCAGGTTCCCCCCGGGAGGCCCGGCCCAGAGGTAGCTCCAGAGGACGAAGTTGAGGTAGAGGGTGAGGGCGGCGACGAGTGCGAGCAGGACGAGGATTACGGGACCGACCCCGAGCGCCCTCCAGAGGCTGTAGGCCGAGGGGGCGGCGAACTCCAGAAGGGTGGCGATGGCCCAGACGTCCACGATGAGGAGACCGAGGGCCACCCACGGTTTGAGGCCCGTGTAGAGCGCCCACTCCTTCCACGGGGTGCCGGGATCTTGGATGGCCCGCTCCCGCTCCTTCCCCTTGAGCCGATCGGGCAGGACCTTCACCGGGGACGGCCGGTCCGCGGACATGGGAAGGACCCGGGTCTACCGACCCTGCGGGGAGGCCCCCGGTGGGGCGGCTTGGGGGGAAGCTCCCGAAGTACCGAAAGAGTTGGCCAAGGTCGTGGTGCTCGAGGAGGCCAAGGGAGGGGAGGGGATGCCCTCGGCTACGCGCGGGACGTTCCCGGTCTCCCCCTCCTCGGGAAGACCGCCGGACTGGGAGGGGATCTCCACGACACCGGGCGAACCGCCCACCATGAGGCCGTACTCGGGGAGCGAGACGGCTGGATAGAGGTGGCAGGCGACCGTGTGGCCGTGCTTGCCGATGGGGACGAGGGGGGGCTCCACCTTGGAGCAAACCGGCATGACCATCGGGCAACGGGTGTGGAAGCGGCAACCGGAGGGGGGCGCGGCCGGGCTGGGCACGTCCCCGGAGAGGATGATCCTCTCGCGCTTGAGCGAGGGATCGGGGATGGGGATGGCGGAGAGGAGCGCCTGGGTGTACGGGTGCAAGGGATGCTCGAAGAGCTCCTCGGTGGGGGCCATCTCGACCACCTTCCCGAGGTACATCACTACGACGCGGTGGGAGACCGCGCGGACCACGCTCAGATGATGGGAGATGAACAGGTAGGAGAGGTTCTGCTCGCGCTGGAGCCGCAAGAGGATGTTGAGGATCTGCGCCTGGACGGAGACGTCGAGCGCGCTGGTGGGCTCGTCGAGCACGATGAAGTCCGGTCGGAGGGCGAGGGCCCGGGCGATCCCGATGCGCTGGCGCTGCCCGCCGGAGAACTCGTGGGGGAAACGCCACAGGTGCTCCGGGTTGAGCCCCACCGAGGTGAGGAGCTCGGCCACGCGCTCGTAGCGCTTGCGGCGGTTCCCCCAGTGGTGGATCGCCAGGGGTTCGGAGATGATGTCCCGGACCAGCATTCGCGGGGAGAGCGAGGAGAAGGGGTCCTGGAAGACGATCTGGAGCTTCCCCCGCATCTTGCGCATCCGGGCGGGGGATAGGCGGTAGAGCGAGTACTTCGACGCGAACCCGTCGAGCTCCCGGAGCAGGGTACGGGTCTTCTGGACCTGGGGGTCCGAGCTGGTCGAGCCCTTCTTGAGCTGCTCGGCGACCTGATCGAAACCGAGCGGGTTCAGGGCTCGGAGCTCCTCGCGGATCTCCCCGATGCGCTGCGCCACCTCCTGCGGGGGCTGGTAGAAGGTGTGGCCCCCGGTGGGCTCGATGAGCCGGAGGATCAGACGGCCGGCGGTGGTCTTCCCGCAGCCGCTCTCCCCCACCAGGCCCACGGTCTCGCCCCGGCGGATGTCCAGGGAGACCCCGTCAACGGCGCGGACGTCGCCGATGTGGCTGGAAAGCACCCCTCCCCGGAGCGGGAAGTACTTGCGGAGCTGCCAGGAAATGAGGAGCGTCTCCTCTCCCGGGGGCGCCAGCGAGGCCGAGAGCCGGGGCTGGGATTGGGTGGAATCCTCCGGTTCGGGACCTCCCGCCGGTGCGCTAATAGTCCTTCACCTCCTTGCCCGAGTAGAGCCAGCAGGCGACCACGTGCTCCGGGCCCTCCAGCGTCATGGGAGGGCGCTGGACCTTGCACTTCTCCATGGCGTGCGGGCAGCGGGGGTGGAACCGGCAGCCGCTCGGGGGGTGGATCAGGTTGGGCACGGAGCCTGGGATGCTCTCGAGCTTCTTGTCGGGGTCGTCCATCCGCGGGATGGAGGCGAGAAGGCCCTGACTGTACGGGTGCAGGGGATGGGAGTAGAGCTCCTTCACGGCCGCAACCTCGACGATGTTCCCCGCGTACATGACGCAGACCCGGTCGCAGACCTCCGCCACGACCCCCAGGTCGTGCGTGATGAGCATGATCGAGGTTCCGATCCGGGCCTTGAGCTCGCGCATGAGCTCCAGGATCTGCGCCTGGATGGTCACATCGAGCGCGGTGGTGGGCTCGTCGGCGATGAGGAGGGCCGGCTCCGGTGCGAGGGCCATGGCGATCATGACCCGCTGGATCATCCCGCCGGAGAGCTCGTGGGGGTAGCCTCGGGCGACCTGGACCGGGTTCGCGATCCCCACGCCCTCCAGGGTCCGCACGGACTGCCAGAACATCTCCTGCTGGAGCGGGCGCCGGTTGTATCGCTTGTAGAAGGGGAGGCGGAGCCCCAGCGACCGGAGCGAGACGGGGAGGAACTTCCGGTTGGAGCGGCGCCGCTCCCGTTTCGTGCTCCGCCCCTGCTCCATCTCGAGCAGGAAGAGGTTCCGGAGCACGACCTGGTGAAGGGCCTGGCGTCGTTGGTAGATCAGGTACTTCCGCTGGGAGGGGCTCAAGGTGACGCGGCGGATGGCGCGAGCCACACCGGGGAGCATCTTCTGTGCGTCCTGGGTCTTCCCCTTGAAGAGGTAGAAGAGCTCCGTCTCGAGCGAGGGGACCCCGGCCTTCTGCGCCACCTGCCGGGCCACCTCCCGGAGCCGGGACTGGGAGGGTTCCTGCGCGGCCTCGAGGAGCTCCCGGGCGGTCTCCTTGAGGTCGAGCTTGGCGGCGGCGAGCGCGGCCTTCACCCGGTCGCGGAAGGCCGGGACCTGCGCCTCGGCGTCCTTCTCGTGCCCGGCGAAGCTGTCGAGGACGAGCCCCTCCAGCTGGGGCCGGAAGGTGCTCTCGGCGAGCGCCTTGGCCACCGCGGCGAGCTTCGGCTGTCCGGCCTCGCGCGCCGCGTTGAGGATCGGTGGGAGGAGCGTCTCAATCCTCAGGGGGGGAGGGCTCGCGATGAGGAGCCGCTCCGTCATCGGGACCATCCGGTGGATCTGCAGGGTCTCCCCGATCTGGTTCGAGATGCTGAACACGGGGTTCAGCGCAGCCATGGGCTCCTGGAAGATCATCGAGATCTGCGAGCCCCGCAGCGCCGTGAGGCGGTTCTGGGCGTCGCGGATCCGTCGGTACTTCCGGCTGACCTTGGCCCGGACGGTCCCCTTGATCTGACGGATCTTGGCCTCCCGACCGAGATTCCAGAGGAGATTGGCCTTGTTGAACAGGATCTTGCCGGCGATGATCCTGCCCGGGGGATCGGCCACGAGGCGGGTGATGGAGAAGGCGGTGACCGACTTGCCGCACCCGGTCTCCCCCACGAGACCCACCGTCTCCCCCCGGCGGATGGTGAACGTCACCCCGTCCAGGGCCCGGACGACCCCGTCGTAGGTGTAGAAGTACGTCTTGAGGTCCTCGACACGCAGAAGGATGTCCTGGGCGCTCGGGGCCGTCCGCGCCGGTCCGGACGGGGTGGCCCCCTCCGGGCGGGTGGTCAGGAACTCGGACTCTCGGGCCGCTTCGTTATGCGTGAGATCGGGGCTCGCGGTCGGTACGATGGTCTCGGGAGTGGACAGGATCCTTACCTCCTCAAGCGGGGGTCCAGCGCATCGCGGAGTCCGTCTGCGAGGAAGTTCACCGAGATCGCGAACATGAACAGAGCCAGCCCGGGGAAGAGGAGCTGCCACCAGGGCAACGGCGCACCGGAGATGATGGTGGTATAAATGTTGTTGATGGTGTTCGAACTCGTGCTCACGGTCCAGGCCGAGAGCACCCCCCACTCGGGGAAGAGCCCGGTGGTGATGGGGAAGACGTATCCCGCGAACCCCAGGAAGGCGATGGCCCCCAGGAGGAGCGGCACCGTTCCCACGTCGAGGGACATGGAGACGAAAACCGGATAGACGCTGTTCGGGATGATGTGCCGGGTCAGGACGCGGCCCGAGCGCGCGCCGCTGGCCTGGGCCGCCTCCACGTACTTCTGCTCGCGCGTCACCAGGACCTGACCCCGGACGATCCGGGTGTAGGTGGGCCACCAAGTGACGACGAAAGCCCCGATAAGCAACAGGAGCCTCGCGAAGACCGTTGCGGAGACGCTCGCCGTGAAGACCGCCAGGAGCACCAGGACGAGGAAGAGCCCCGGAATGGAGAGGAAGACGTCGGTGACGCGCATGATCACCTCATCGAAGTAACCACCCCGGTAGCCCGCCACCGAGCCCAAGAAGAGCCCGATGAGGGCCCCGCTGGACACGATCGACCCGGCGATGATCAGGTCCCAGGGGGTCGCCCGGACGAGCCCCTGATAGGTACTGAAGAAGTACTGCTGGGAATAGAGGATCGACCCCATGGGAAGTGCTCCCATGGAGAGCCCGTTCCAGGTGGGCGCGACGTTCCCGGGTATCCCTTCAGGCGGGGTTCCCACCACCTGATAGGGAAGGCAGTTGCCCGGCATGGGGGCCGGAGAGTTGGAGGGGTAGACGCACTGGGGGTACTGGCATCCGATCGGGGGGGACGGGTTGAACGGGCCCGGGGTCCAGCTGCAGTACAGCGAGAGGGTCGCGTCGTTGCCGTTCGTGGGGGTCGAGGTGGTGTTCGCCGCCGGGGCAAGAACCGGGGAGAGGATCGCGACCGCAACATAGAAGAGAAGGATGGCGAGACCGAAAACGGCGAGCTTGCTCTGGAAGAAGAAGTAGAAGGTACGTTTCAGCCGCGCGAGTCGGGGGGTGGGGCGGGACTTCGGATCCCGAAGGATGAGCCCGACGATCAGCAGGGCCGCTCCCCCGAAGAACAGCGCCGCTCCGGCGTACTCCTCCACGGCCTGCAGGGGAGGGGGGTTCACCGTGACCGTGACGATGACCGGCTCGTTGGACACGACGACGTACCAGATTCCCGCGGTCCCCGTGAAGGTCCCTTTCGCGTTGGCCCCTCGGAGGGTCAGATAGATCGGGGCGTTCGGTCCGGGACTGGTACTGCACGTGAAGGTCTGGTCCGCCGGGCACTGCTGAACGTAGGCGACGGTGTTGGCGTCCCCGTACTGGACGCTCACGTGGTAGACAAAGCTCGATCCGTTGGCACCATACGGACTCGTGAAGGCCAGGCCCTGCCCGAATCCGAAGGCATTGCCCGGCTGGCCCAGGGCCACGTACTGGGGGACGACCGGGCCGTTCGCGGCCAGGGTGTTCGAGGCCGGGGAGTTGTACCAGACCAGCCCCAGGACCGCACCGACGAGGAGGAGGAGCGCTCCCAGGTAGGCAAAGAACCGACGCACGGCCCCTCCCTACCCCACCCTGACCCGCGGGTCGAGATAGCCGTAGACGATGTCGACGATGACGTTGGCGATGACGATGATGATGGTGAAGAGGACCGTGGAGGCGAAGATGGTCCCGAAGTCCACCGGCTGGAGGATGGCGTAGGTGAAGAGGCGACCGACCCCGTTGAGCTGGAAGAGGTCCTCGATGACGGCGAAGCCGCCGAGGAAGAAGGCGAAGGTGAGACCGAGGACGGTGACGGTGACGTTGAGGGAGTTGCGGCCCGCGTGGTAACGGATGACGCGCCTCTCGGGGACGCCCTTGGACCGGGCGGTGCGGATGAAGTCGAGGTTCATCACTTCAAGCATGGAGTTGCGGACGAAGCGGAGGATGGTGGCGACGACCCCGTAGGCGATGACGACGGCGGGGAGGAGGAGCCGGAGGACGTGGTCGCCGGCGACCTCCCAGAGATAGCCGGCGGGGGCTCCCGGGGGCGGGCTGTGAGTGGCGGCGAAGATGAGCGCGTCGATGGTGGGGAAGCCGGTCGGACTGGTGGCCCCCACCCCGTTGAGGAAAGCCGGTGTGGTGCCGGCGGGATAGTAGGTGCCGAAGCAGTTGGTCCAGCTACCGGTGACCTGACCGTAGACCCCGCTGGTGCAGCCGAAGCCGCCGGAGTTGCCGAGCCCGAGGGCGAACATGACGGCGATGATGAGGACGGCGCCGAGGAGATATCCGGGGAGGGCGAAGCCGGAGAAGGAGAAGATCCGGGCACCTTGATCGATGGGACGGTTACGGTAGACGGCAGCGTAGTTCCCCAGGGGGATGGCGAGGGCGAGGATCAGGATGAGGGAGAGGGCGGCGAGTTCGATGGTGTAGGGGAGCCAGGCCTGAATGAGGGTGAGGACGGCGCAGGGGCTGGCGCAGGCGAGGACCCCGGGGATGTTGTGGGACATGTAGCTGACCGGGCTGACATAACCCCAATTGAGCGTGAACGTGTTGTAGAGGTAGATGCCGTACTGGACGACGACGGGTTTGTTGAGACCGAAGGCCTCCTCGCAGTGGAGCTTGGCGATGGGGTTCTGGTCCCAGCCTCCCTTGGGGGTGGGGCAGTGGGCGGAGAGCTGGTTGTCGAGGGAGATGCCCTGGAAGATGAGGAAAGTGATCGTGACGACCCCGATCAGGACCGGGATCATCAGCAACAGCCGCCGGGTGATGAAGACTCCAAAGCGCATGGTGCTCTGCGGTACTCCTCCCCGCGTCTTGGGTTGACGTGCCGGACCAGCACGGGGTATTTATGTATTCATGGAAGGCACGTGACTGCAGAGCGGCCGTCGCCCCTCGGGTGGCTCTCTTCCTCGAGATGGTCCCGCCCGGTCCCTTCACCGGGAATCCTTTCGGAGCGGGGGTGGCGAGCGTGGACCGGACCCGGTAGGTGCCCCCGCCCAGGTCCTGGTCGGCGCTCGCCTGGGGGCGGTCGCTTGGGCGGCCCAGCGCTGGCCCCTGCTGGAAGGCGCTGGGGACCCTCGGTCCTCGGCTCACGCGAGGGCCAGGCTCCCCGTCACCCGGTCCAAAAGCTCCTTCGGGCCGGGCCCAAGGCCCAGGACCGTGACGGTCCCTGGGGGGATCTCGGTCAACCCCGCATCCTCCACCAGGGCGGTGGGGATCCCCAGGCTCTCGGCCTTTCGCTTGAGGGAGGCGAGCTCCGCAAAGGTCTCCACGCGGAGGACCACCTTCCGCTGGCCCTGGTCGATCCAGTCGCGGTACTCCCTGCGCTTCCGTGCGCGCTCGCTGGAGACGAGCATCACCGCGGCGTGGGCGACCTGCGCCGCGAGCTTGCCGGGGGTCAGGGAGAGCTCTCCCCGCACCACCAGGACCATCTTCTGCTCGGCCATCCTCAGCCTCTCATCCCCTCGCGGAGCTTGCGTTCGGCGTCCCGTTCCTCGGCCTTAAGCCTGGCGAGCTCCTCCCGCAGGACCCGGGTGCGCTCCGGGTCCCGCTCCGAGCGGAGCCGGTGCTCGAGGTCCCTGCGCTGCCGCTCCCGCTCCTCGAAGGGGGCGAGCCGCTCCTCCATGCTCGGGGCCTGGGAGGCACCGGTGCGCATAGCCGGACCCCTCCGCGACCAGGCGCCCCGGAGCCCCCCAACGACCCCCCCCGCGAGAGCGACGACCGCCAGGGCCTCCTCGAGCAGCGGGTCCCCCGGGCCGGCCTGGAAGGTCCCCGGTCCGTTCCCGAGGCCGAAACCAATGAGGACGGTGAAGGCTACGCTCAGCAAGAAGCCCGCGACCACGCTCTCCACGACGTGCTCGGTTCCGGCCGAGCCGGAGAGCCGCTTCTCCGGCCAGAGGGCCCGGTACCAGAGGAAACCCGGGACGAAGAAGAAGAGCGCGATCGCCGCCAGGGAGAAGGCGACAGAAGCCCCGGCCACCGTGGCGTCTCCCTCCGATCCGCTAGCCTTTGGGGAGGGTGAGCTCCCCCGAAGCGAGCTGTCGCTCCATCTGGCGGCGGAGCTTCCGGTTGGAGGCGATCCCGTGGGCCGCCTTGCGCGTCTGCTCGAAGTGCTTGAGCATGGCCCGCACCTCCTGGGGCTTGTGCCCGCTGCCGCGGGCGATCCGCTGGATCCGGTCGCCCTTGAGGATCGTCGGATCGAGCATCTCCGCCGGGGTCATGGAGTCCATAATCACCCGGAAGGAGCGCAGCCTCCCCTGGGTCTCCTCCAGCTGCTGCTCGTTGACCTTGGCGGCCCCCATCCCCGGCAGCAGGTTCAGCAGCTTGGAGAAGGGCCCCATCTTCCCCAGGGAGTCGAGCTGGACATAGAAGTCCTTGAGCGAGAAGCGCCCGCTCATCAGGTGCTCGGCCGCCTTCTCCGCCTCCTCCTTGTTCTCGAGGGTCTCGAAGCGCTCGAGGAGCTCGGA
>JAKATE010000071.1 GCA_021828085.1 Thermoplasmata archaeon
GATCTCGGACGAAGGACCCCTCCGAACTTCGCTTCACCATCGGGGGCGAGCCTCAGACACCCGAGGAGTTCCAGCGGCAGATCGCCTCCCGCTTCGGGAGCGAGGAGCACTTCCGGGAGGCCTGGCAGAGCGCCCTGGAGTGGGTAGCTCGTTTCCCGGAGGAGACCTTGCGTTCGGGCCGGCAGTTCTACAGCACCGTCTACAAACCCCGCCGGGATGAACTGGTGGTGGACTGGGGGGCCCGCTACAACCCTCCCGCCGGGTAGGGCCCCCGGGGGGCCGTTCCGCGGCCGGGAGCCGGTCGGGACGGGAGACTCCGTGGGGCTCTCCGGGAGCGGGGACCGGACCGGTCGCGGCCCCTCACCATCCGATGGTCTGGCCCCGCAGCTGGTCCCGCAGCCAGGATTCCAGAGGGGCGAAGTACTCCAGCAGCGCGGACGGGTCCATCTGGCGGCTGCCGGTGAGCGCCTCGAGGGCGTCGGGCCAGGGGCGGCTCTGCCCCATCTGCATCATCGACCAGAGGCGTTGACCGGCCTCTCGGGACCCGTAGATCGACGCGAGATGCAGCGGGCCGGGGGCACCGGCCACCCGCACGAGGGCGCGATGGAACTGGAACTGCAGGATGTAGGCGAGGAAGTAGCGCATGTAGGGGACGCTGGCAGGCACGTGGTACTTCGCCCCGGGGTCGAAGTCCGCCTCGGAGCGCGCGCTCGGAGGGGCGACCCCCTGGTACTCCCGTCGGGCCCTCCACCAGCTGGCATTGTAGCTCTCAGGGGGGACCTCCCCGGAGAAGACGTCCCACCTCCAGCGGTCGACCAGGAGCCCGAAGGGCAGGAACGCCACCTTGGTCAAGGCCTGCCGGAGGAGCCAGTGGAGGTCGTCCGGCACTTCCGCGTCGGTCGGGAGCAGACCCACTTGCGCGAGGTAGGAAGGAGTGACGGAGAGGTCGATCGTATCCCCGAGGGCCTCGTGGAAGCCGTCCTGCGCGCTGTCCCGGAAGAGGAACGGCTGGTGCGCGTACGCCCACTGGTAGTAGTTGTGGCCGAGCTCGTGGTGGAGGGTATGGAAGTCCTCCGCCGTGATGTCCACGCACATCTTGATCCGGATATCCTCGGCCAGGTCGACCTGGTAGGCGCTCGCGTGACAGACCACCTCCCGGTCCCGCGGTCGGGAGAGCATGGAGCGCTCCCAGAAGGTGGAAGGGAGCGCGGGGAGCCCCAGAGAGGTGAAGAACCCCTCCGCATAGCGGGCCATCCGCTCCGGGGTGGTGTGGCGTTCCTGAAGCACCCGGGAGAGGTCGAAAGGGTGGACCTGGAGACTCCCGGGAGGGACCAGGAGAGGGTAGAGGGCTTCCCAGGATTGGGCCCACATGTTCCCCAGGAGATGGTTGGGGATCGGTCCCTTCGGGTCCACCCAACGCTCCCCGTAATGCTCCGCGAGCCGGCGCCGGACGAAGGCATGCAGCAGCTGGTAGAGCGGGCGGACCCCCCTCCAGAGTCGTTCCACCTCCTTCGAGAACTCTTCGGGGGTCATGTCGTAGCGCGAGCGCCAGAGGCTGCCCAGGTCGGCGAAGCCATTGTCGCGGGCTCCCTCGTTCGCCAGCTCGACGTAGCGCTGGAACCCCGGGCGCATCTCGCGCCCGACCCGGTGCCAGCCCTCCCAGACGTCCTGGAGCTGGGAGGGATCATGGCTCTCTTCCAGGATCCGGGAGAGCCCCTGGAGGTCGAGCGCTCCGGAGGAGCCCCGGGGGGCGTAGCGGCCGCGGGCATAGATCCCCTGCAAAGATTGGACCAGTTGGGAGAGTTCCCGGGTCCGAAGAGCGTCGCGGGGAGCCGCGAGCGGCGTCCCGAGCCGCAGGAGCAGGATCTTCCGTTGCTCCTCCGGGCTCGCCCGTTGGACGGGGAGCGCTTGCGCCGACCGGGCGCGAAGAGCGAATCCGCGGAGCAGACGGGCCGTCGCCCGGGCGGAGAGGTCCTCGGTATCGGGGGAGATGTAGGTGGCGTAGACCCAGTCCCCGCGCGAGGCCTCTATCGCAAGCTCGAGCAGCTCGTTCTCGGCCTCCGCGAGGAACGACCCGATGCGCTCCGGAGAGTCGACCTTCGCGTCCGTCGTGCCGGTCAACTTATCACCGGGCCCGGCCGAGAGGTTCGGGCCTCTTAAGCGCAAAGGGGGGTCGTGCCTCGCTGGGGGAGGTCGGTGGCGCGCCCTCTCGAGGGGAACCCGGAAAAGGGGCTGCGACGGGGGGCCCAGCTCGGCGTTCTGGGTAGTCCCCCACGGGGATACGCTTTAATCTCGGCCCCCGCTCTCGGCCGCGTGGCCGAATCCGTGAAGTTCCCCATCGGCGAGCTCGCCCAGCGTCTGAAGAAGGTCACCATCTTCGGTGGCCTGTCCCCCCAGCAGTTGCGGAGCCTGGCCAAGTGGGCCGATGTGTTCAGCTTCGACCCGGGGGAGCGGGTGGTGAAGAAGGGGGCCAAGGACAACGGCCTCTACCTCATCCTCGACGGCTCCGCTGAGGTCAAGCACGGCTCGAAGACCCTGGCCCGCCTCTCCGCGGGCCAGTTCTTCGGCGAATTGTCCCTCTTCGACGATCTGCCGCGGTCGGCGGACGTCGTCGCCTCCAAGCCCTCGCGGATGGCGGTCCTCCAGAAGTGGGAATTCTGGGGCTACGCGGCGAGCCAGCCGGGGGTCGTTCTGCGCATCCTGGAGGAGATGAGCCGTCGCCTGCGCGCCGCCAACCGTGCCCTGGCCGACTGAGCGGCCGGTCGTTCCTCCCGAGCTCCCGGCGTTCCTGCGAGAAGGGCCACCGGGAGGCAGCTCGGCATCCCTGGGCCGATTACGATGGTCGACCAGGTGGACTTCTCCATCTACCGGTGGCTCTCCCCCGGCGGGGCCGCCCGCTTCTGGGCGGGTCGTCGGGTGATCGATCCGCGGATCGCTCCCGGCGAGATCGCCCTCAAGGTCGGCATCAGCGAGAGCGGTGTCCGCTCCCGCCTGCGCCACCTGACGGAGGGCGGGTATCTTCGGGACCAGGCGGTGATCCCGAACCCGGCGCTCTTCGGGAACCGGGTCTTCGTCGTGGACCTCTTCGTCCGGCAGTCGGGAGAGATCAACCGGCTGGTCGAGGACCTCGGACTGGTGGACGCGGTCATGTTCGCGCGGGACATCCTGGACGAGGATGAGCGGAAGGTCCAGGTCTATTATCGGGCCGAGAACGAGACCGTGGCCTCCCGGCTGGGCGGACTGCTCGGCCGTCTCTCCCCGAAAGGCGAGGCCGGGACCCCCCTCCCCTATCACATCCCGCCCCCCGAGCTTTCCCTGACGTCCACGGATTGGAAGGTGCTCCGTGCGGTCGTCCGGCAGCCTTCCGCGAGGTTCGCCCGCATCTCCCAGCAGGCGAACCTCTCCCTGAAGACGGTCGCCCGGAGCTATCATCGGCTCCTCGACTCGAAGGCTTGCTGGTGGACCCACGGCCCGGGCTCGGAGGAGTTCCCGCTCTCCCTGGTCCAGGCCGAGCTCGCGCAGGCGAGCGACCGGCCCACCGTCGATCGATGGATCGCGAAGGAGACCTCCGCCTGGATGCCGGTAGCACCGGACGGCCTCGGTCGCGCTCCCGGAGGGGAGTCCCGGATCGTCGCAGGGCTCGTGCCGATCGAGGGGCCGAGCGTCCTCGAGCGCTTCCTAAGGAGATTGGCGCTCGTGGAGGGGGTCACGAGGACCCATCGGACCTTCGCCCTGGGGTCCATGTCCTACTCGTCCTGGTTCCGGGGTGCCCTCGACCATCCCTAGCCCTGTCCCATGGACGCCGGCCCCCTTGACTGCCGCGCCCGGTAGAAACGAGGGGGGTGGTCACCGGGGGCTCTCTCCGAGACGACCCCGCCGGGCCGGGTCGCCGGCGGGAACCGGGGACCGTCGTGGGGTCGATCGGCCAAGGAGGGTCGTCCGATGGGAAGTGCCCAAGCCCGGTAGGCCGGTCTGAGGACCGGCCTTAGGTTCGTCTCCCGCAAGGGCCTTCGGCGAGCTCACTCCAGGGCGAAGACCCGTGCCATCGCGCCGGAGCCGCCGGCCAGACGGAGGGGGGCCGCTACCAGCTGGTAGAGGCGCCCTTCGCGCAGTTGGTCGAGGCGGTCGAGCGCCTCCAGGATCCACACGTCGCTCCCCAGCAGGACCTTGTGCGCCTCGAAGGCCTTGTTCCCATAGGGGTCGATGCTCAGCGTGTCCGTGCCGACGCCGGTGATCCTCTTCCCGACCAGCCAGCGCGCGCTCTCGGGCGAGAGCCCGGGAAACTGGTAGAGGTACTCGGGCGTGGGGGCCCTCTTGTGGCTCCAGCCGGTCTCCAGCAGGACGATCGAGGGGTGGAGCCTCTCGGGCCAGTGGCGTTCGAGCAGGTCCGGCTCGATCACTGCCCCTGGGAGGTCCCTCCGGAGGTCGAGCAGAAGGGCCGGCCCGACGAGACGCTCCGGTGGGATGCCGTCCACGCTCCGGCCTCCCGCGAGGAAGTGCCGGGGAGCGTCCAGATGGGTCCCCGTGTGCGAGTTGCAGTTGAGGTGCTCCGAGACGACCCCGTCCCGTTCGAGCGAGCCCACGGAAAGGAACCGGGGAGGCGGGGAGCCGGGCCAGACCGGCATCTCGTCCTCCAGGGACGCCGTGAGGTCATAGACCCGGGAAGGAGCGTACACGCCCGGCCGTTGCGCTCCCGCCCCAAAAGGCCTTCACTTCCCCCGACCCAGCGCCTTGCTTCCCCGAGGGCGTCGTCCCGGGATCGGCTCGACGACGTGTCGCGGGGCGAGCCTTGAAGTTCGCCGGGCCTTGGGGGAAGCCGTCATGAGCGCCCAGGAAACCCGCCCGACCCCCGCGGCTCCTTCCGACCGCATCCTCCAGGTTCCCCGCTTCTCGGTGAGGTACATGGACCGTTCCGTGGACCCGCACGAGGACTTCTACCACTATGCTGACGGGACCTGGGTCCGAGAGAACCCGGTCCCCGACGACAAGTCCAGCTGGGGAGGTTTCGAGGAGCTGCGGGAGTGGAACCTGCAGAAGGTCCGGGACATCCTGGAGAGGGCCGCCGAACCTACCCCTTCCCGCAGCCCTGAGGAGCGCCTCGTCGGGGATTTCTACGCCTCCGGCATGGACACCTCCACGATCGAGGCGCGGGGGCTCACTCCGCTCGTCCCAGGCCTCCGGCGCCTCGAGCGCGTCTCGACGGTCCCGGAGGTCGTGCAGGCCCTCGGGGAGCTCCACCGCATCGGTCTCGGCCCGCTCTTCTCGATCTACTCGGACAGTGACAAGAAGGACAGCGCGACCTACGCGCTCTACCTGCAGCAGGCGGAGCTCTCGCTCCCGGACCGGGACTACTACCTCAAGGACGACTTCCGCGCGATCCGGGAGTCCTACCAGGAGCATCTCACCCGCATGTTCCAGCTGCTCGGAGACCCCCTCCCGTCGGCCGAG
This sequence comes from Thermoplasmata archaeon, assembly GCA_021828085.1. Classification (GTDB taxonomy): domain Archaea; phylum Thermoplasmatota; class Thermoplasmata; order Lutacidiplasmatales; family UBA184; genus JAKATE01. The sequence goes on from JAKATE010000071.1 coordinate 5,449, forward strand.
GAGAGCGCCTCCGTGGTCCTGGAGCTGGAGACCGAGCTCGCGAAGGCCAGCCGCTCCCGGGTGGAACTGCGGGACGAGGAGAAGAACTACCACCGGGTTCCCTGGAACGAGTTGGAGAGCCGTTTCGCCCTGGGGGGCTGGGAGCCGTACCTCAAGTTCCTCGAGTTCCCTCCTGTCCCCTTCGTCGTGGTGGGTCAACCGGAGTTCTTCGAGAGCGCGGCCCGCGCGCTCTCGGAGCATCCGGTCGCACACTGGCGGACCTATCTGCGCTGGTCCTTGCTGCACTCCGCGGCCCCGTACCTGTCCTCGGTACTGGAACAGGAGGACTTCCAGTTCTTCCACAAAACGCTCCTCGGGCAGGCGGTCCCTGAGGCTCGCTGGAAGCGGGTGGCCAGCGTGGTGGACCGGAACGTCGGCGAGGCGCTCGGGAAGCTCTACGTGGACCTCCACTTCCCCCCCGAGGCGCGGGAACGGATGCGGGTCCTGGTGGAGGACATCAAGACGGTCTTCCGGGAACGGCTGGAGTCGCTTCCCTGGATGCAGCCTTCCACACGGGAGAAGGCGCTCGCCAAGTTCGCCCGCTTCGTGACCAAGATCGGTCACCCGGAGCGGTTCCGGGACTACTCGTCGCTCCGGATCGACCGGACCGACTTCCTGGGGAACCTCCAGCGCTCCGGCGAGTTCGAGATGCTGCGGCTCTCCCACCGGACCGGCGGACCCGTGGACCGCTCCGAGTGGCGGATGACCCCACCGACGGTGAACGCCTACTTCTCCCCCACCGAGAACGAGATCGTCTTCCCGGCCGGCATCCTCCAGCCCCCCTTCTTCGACGCGGAGGCCGATGATGCGGTGAACTACGGTGGCATCGGTGGCGTGATCGGGCACGAGATCACCCACGGGTACGACGACCAGGGGCGTCGATACGACCGCGACGGGAACCTGGTCGACTGGTGGACGCCCGAGGACGCCCGGGAGTTCCAGTCGCGCGCCCAGGAGGTGGTGGACCTCTACTCCTCCCAGAAGGTCGGTCCGGGCCTATCGGTCAACGGCGAGCTCACCCTGGGGGAGAACATCGCGGACCTGGGAGGGGTCAGTCTGGCCTTCGAGGCGCTGCAGCGGCGGCTCGCGCGGACCGGCGACCGGGCGCTTCGGGACGGGCTGACCCCGGAGCAGCGGTTCTACATCTCCTGGGCGCAGGTCTGGCGTTCGAACTTCCGCGAGCCGGAGATCCGACGCCGGCTCACCATCGACCCGCACTCGCCCGCCTCGGTGCGGGCGTCCGTCCCTCCGACCCAGCACGTAGGATTCGACCGGGCCTTCGCCCGCCCCGCCGGGTCCCCGCCGATCGAGCACCGGCGGATGCACCCTATCTGGTGAGCGAGGGTCGGCCGGAGAGCGGGGTCATCTCCCCTCCCCAGGGGGGGTCGGCCTTGACGAATGTCTCTTCTACCTCCCCTCGCGTCCCCGGGCTCCCCGAGGGTCCTAGGATGCAGAGAGCGGCCGAGGCCGGCAAGTACGACCTCGGCGCCCGGCAGGTGGTCCCGCCGGAGCTCGGCAGGTTCTTCGCTCCAGGTCTTTCGCGCACGCTGACGATCCGCGGCCCTCCGGGCTCGGGGAAGACGACTCTCGCTCTCGCCCTTCTCCATGCCTTTCCCGGTTACCGAGCGTTCGTGAGCGGCCGGGTTAGCCGGAACTCGCTTCTGCGGGAACACCCGTGGATCGGCCAGCCCGGCTCACCCCCCATCGACTTGGTGGAGGATCTGCGCTTCCGCGGTGCGGAGGGGTCCGGGGCGATCAGCGTGGGCAGTCTACGCGACACTCTGGAGGCTCGGGCCAACGACCTGGTCGAGCTCTCGTCGGTCCTCGCCCTCCCTCCCGACCTTGCCCGAGCCATCGACTCCCACCGGAAGGACCCGAAGCTGGTGGTCATCGACTCCTGGGAGGCGTGGGTCGAGAACACCCTGGGCCCCACCCCCTTGGCGATAGACGTCCCGACGACCCGGTGGGAGCTCGAGCGTTCGCTGTTGGACCGCTTCCTCGACGCGGGGGTGCACCTGGTGCTCATCGGAGAGAGGAACGAGCCGGCGCGCCTCGACTACGTGACGGACGGAGCCCTCACCCTCTCCCTGGCCGACCGCGAAGGACGCGCCGAACGCTGGCTGGTCTACCAGAAGCTCCGGGGGACCCGGATGAACAGCCTCTCCTATCCCTTCACCCTGGAGGGAGGGGTCTTCCGCGCCATCGAGCCCGCCCAGGCGCGCCCGGCCCCTGGACCGATCCCCTTCCAGCCCGATCCCGGCTCGAACCATCCGGGGGCCTGGCCTGGGTCGGAGGACTTCGCGACCCGCTTCGGGCGGCTCGCCTCGCCCGGACCGACGCTCCTGGAGGTCGACGACGAGACCCCCCTCCGCCTGCTCTGGCGGATGAGCGTCCCGATCCTCATCTCGGCCCTGCGCTCCGGAGGGAGGGTCCTCCTTCAGCCGCCGAGCACGCTCTCGGTCAACGCCTTGACCCAGGAGATGCTGCTCCACCTGCCCGCGGAGGTGCTCCGCGCGAAGTTCCTCCTCCTTTCCCCCGACCTAGGGCCGGTGAGCAGCCCTTTCTCTTCCATGGAGGGCGGAGGCGGCTCCCCGGAGACGGAGGCTCCCCCCACGCTCGAACACTTCCTCTTCGTGGAGACCTCCTCCCCTCCCGACGGGATCGGGGTCCACTCGGTGATGGTCCTCTTCCCCGAGCACACCATTGACCCCGGCTCCCGATGGGCAACCCAGCCGCTGGCCCGAGTCCTGGAGCTCGCCAACCGGGCCGGGGAGGGGCTCTCCATCGTCCTGTTCGCCCGGTCGACCTCGGGGCTCATCGAACGCCTGCGCTCCAGGGCGTTGACGCATCTCTTGGTCCACTCCGAGCGCGGGCAGTACTTTCTCACCGGGATCCGGCCCTGGTCACCCCACTTTGCCCTCGGACTTCCCCTCGGCCAGGACCAGGACCTTCTCCCCTACGACCTCGTCCCCGTCGTCTAACGCCTCCGGGAGGCACCGGGCCCTCCGCCGCTGTTATCTTCCGTGACCCCTTCTTGCGCCGAACACCATGAAGTGGGTCACCCGGGAGAGGGCGCGCGTGGATCGGATCGCCTGTCCCTGGGCGATCCGCCGGTTCGTCGACCCCGAGGCCGAATTTCTCTATGTCCCGCGCGACCAGGTGCTGGAGATCGCGAGGAAGGAGGGGGCCATCCCGTTCGACGTACCGGGCGCTGAACTGTACCATTACGAGGAGGCGGGCGCCTCCTACGTGAGCTTCGACGCGGTGATCCGAAAGTACCACCTGACGGACCCGGCCCTGCTCGAGCTCGCCAAGATCGTCCGCGTGGCCGATGGGGGTACCGGGGAGGAACCGGTGGCCGCCGGGCTTGAGGCAGCCTCGACGGGCTTCCGGATCATCGCCCGTGACGACCACGAAAACCAGCGACTCCAGTTCCCGCTCTATGATGCGCTCTACGCCTATTGCCGATGGAAGCTCGAGGAGAACGGACGGCTCGAGCACACCCGGGCCTAGTCCATCAGGATCCTTCGCTCCGTCGGGGCCCTGGTGCGGAGCGGGGTAGCCACCCCGACCACGGCCCAGCGCATCCGGCGGGGTAACCCCCTCTTCGACGGCGTGCGGTCGGTCCTAGGCGGCCTGGGTAGAGATGAAGAGGACCTCTTCGACCTGGGAGCGGCCGCGCGGCCCTTTCACGATCGTTGAGGGAACCACACGTCTCTGCTCAGTGCACTGCCTTTTCCCGGGATGCGATCGAAAGGTCGTGCCCCTGCCGGTCCTCGTTGGGCTGGACCGACGGTGGAGAGAGTGACCCGGGAACCCGCCCCCCCGACG
>JAKATE010000072.1 GCA_021828085.1 Thermoplasmata archaeon
TGGGCCTGTTTTGCCAAGCCCTAGGGAGGAAGATGCCCCCGGGACCCGGGCCCGAGCGCTCGCCTCGTCGGCCGGCGGTGGCCGGTTCGTTCTACCCCTCCAGCCCCGCCAAGCTCCGAGAGAGCCTGGAGGCCTCGTTCCGATCTCCCCGGGGCCCCGGCCGCCTCCCGACCCCCGAGGGGAAGGGGACGGAACCGCCGCTGGTCGGCGGGATCGTCCCGCACGCGGGCTACGTCTATTCCGGCCCCACGGCCGCCCACTTCTACGAGCGCCTCTCCCGAACGCGCTCCCCCCCCACCTTCGTTCTCCTCGGGGTGAACCACCACGGGATCGGGGCTCCCCTGGCGGTCTGCGACCGGGACTGGGAGACCCCGCTGGGCGTGGTCCGCACCGACCCCGAGCTCCTGCGCGAGCTGAGCCGGACGCTGGCCATCCCCGACGCGGAGGCGCACGTGCAGGAGCACTCCCTCGAGGTGGAACTGCCGTTCCTGCAATTCCTCTACCCCTCCGGCCAGCTCCGGGTGATCGGCCTGCAGGTGACCTTCGTCGATTTCTCCACGCTCCATTCGTGGGGACGCGGGCTCCGGGAGGCCGTGGGGGAAAGGGAGGTGGTCTACCTCGCTTCCACGGACCTCTCGCACTACCTCCCCCGGGAAGAGGCCCGGGAGAAGGACGCCCGGGTCCTGGAGGCGATCCGCTCCCTCTCGGCGAAGGAGCTCTATCGCCGGGTCGCGGAAGAGGGGATCTCCATGTGCGGGGTGGCTCCCGTGACGATGCTGCTCAGCGCGCTCGAGGGCCTTCCCGTGCGCGCCCAGCTCCTCGCGAGGCAGGACAGCGCCGACGCCGAGCCGATGGACCGGGTGGTGGGCTACGCCGCGTTCGCCCTGGAGCGCGGCCGGGGTTCCGATAAATAGGCCTTCCCGCTCCCGCGCCCGGGGCGACGGAGTGATCCTTTCCGACGAGCAGATCCTCAAGGAGATCCGGGAAGGGAACATCGTCATCCGCCCCTTTGACCCGCGCTGCCTGGGCTCGAACTCGTACGATGTCCACCTCGGGCCCTATCTGGCCACGTACTCCCGCCCGGAGCTCGACGTCCGCCGACCGAACCCCATCCACCGCTTCCGGATCCCGAAGGAGGGGTTCGTCCTCATGCCGAACCAGCTCTACCTCGGCGTGACCCAGGAGTACACCGAGACCCTCCGCCACGTCCCCTTCCTCGAGGGGAAGTCGAGCGTGGGACGGCTCGGCATCGACATCCACTCCACGGCGGGCAAGGGGGATGTGGGCTACGCCAACTACTGGACGCTCGAGATCTCGGCCAAGGTCCCGGTCCGCATCTATGCCCGGATGCCCATCGGCCAGCTCATCTACTTCGAGGTGAGCGGGACCGTCCGCCACGACTATGGTCAGAAGTCGGGGGCGAAGTACACCCGCGTGACCCGCTACCCGGTCCCGTCCCGGATGTACCTGAACTTCCGCTGAGGTCCCCGTGCCGCCTGCTTCCGCCGCCTGCTCCCACAGCCTGGTGTGGGACGAGGGGTTCCTGGAGTACGACTTCGGCCCTTCGCACCCCTTCACCGAGCGTTCCCGCGCCCTCGCGGTGGAGCTCCTCGAGGCCTCGGGTCGGCCCCCCGAGCCCCACGCGCTGCACCACATCCGCTCCGTCCTTCCCGCCTCCCGGAAGACCCTCGAGCGCTTCCATTCTCCCGACTATCTCGAGCGGCTGGAGGAGGTCTCCTTCGCCCCCGACGGACGCTTCCTCGACCGCGGGGACACCCCGGCGTTCCCTGGCTGCTTTGCCGCCTCGGCGCACGTGGTGGGGGGGACCCTGCGGGCCCTCGGGCAGGTCCTCGAGGGCCACACCCGCCATGCGGCGAACCTCGCCGGAGGGCTCCATCACGCTTCGCCCGGAGGGGCGAGCGGCTTCTGCATCCTCAACGACGCGGCCGTGGCGATCCGAGAGGCGCTCGAGACGCACCGGCTCCAGCGCGTCGCGTACATCGACATCGACGCCCACCATGGCGACGGGGTCATGTACGGGCTCTACGAGGACGGCCGCGTTCTGGACATCGACTTCCACCAGGATGGTCGGACGCTCTTTCCGGGCACCGGCTTCGTGCAGGAGACCGGTCGGGCCGACGGTGCGGGGCTCAAGGTGAACCTCCCGCTCCCCCCGGGGGCGGGGGATGAGGCGCTCATCCCGTTGTTCGCCCGAGTGGTCCCCCCGCTCCTGCGCACCTTCCGGCCGGAGCTGATCGTCCTCCAGAACGGGGTGGACGGCCATGCCGGCGACCCTCTCGCCCACCTGCAATACACGATGGAGGGCTACCACTTTATCGTCCGGCGGCTCCACGAGCTGGCCCACGAGCTCAGTGGGGGGAGGCTCCTGCAGCTGGGGGGAGGTGGCTACCTCGCGGAGAACGTCGCCCGGGTGCTCGCCAGTACCACCGCCTCCCTGGCCGGCTGGGAGCTTCCGAAGGACCCTGACACCCCCCTCGCGGAGAGCTGGCGCGCCTCCTTCGAGCGGAGGACCGGTTATCCGTCGCCGCGCCTCTGGGGGGAGGGGCCGCCCCTTAACCGGAGCCCATGGACCCACTCCCGGCAGGAGTCGCTCGTGGAGGAGATTCAACGGGCGCTAGGCGTGTCGCTCCCGGCGCCGCCTGCACCCGGGCCGGAAGCCCACAGGTAGAGCGCCGGTCGTCCCGGTCGAGCGCGCTCGCGGCGCCGCTTGGGGTCGACGCTCGCGCCCTCTTCCTCCGGCACGACCTCTACCGGGAGCCCTCCCAGGCGTCGGGAGAGGTAGTCCCGGGCCTCCTCCAGGGCGGAGATCTCCTCGGCCCGGGGGACCGGCTCGGTCGGCGGGAGGGCCGGCCGGCCAGCCGGCAGGAGGGCCGCGAGGTACGGGCCGGCCGCCGCGCGAGCGGGGGCGACCTCGGGCGCCTCCAGCAGACGTCGGAAGAGCTCCTTCCGGTCGACCGTGGAGAGCTCCTTTCCGAGCCGGGCGATCCGGCCCTCGAGTTCGTACTTCCACTCGGCCGCGACGAAGATCCGGAGCCCTTCCACCGGGCCCTTCCAGGCCTTCTGGAGCGCGGACAGGTCCTCCTCCAGTTCCTGGAGATGCCGCTCCCGAAGGAGCGCCGGCTTCTCGAGGGGGAAGTCCTCCGCGCGAGGGAAGCGCGCCAGCGCCGCGAGGCCTTGCCCGTGAACGGCAAAGGCCTCCTCGGCCAGGTGCGGTGTCAGGGGAGCGAGCAGGAGGGTCCAGGCGCGGGCAGCCTCTCGCAGGTCCGGGGCCGACCTCCCCCCTCGCTCGCGATACCGCTCGAGGATCCGGGGGACCTCCACGGTCACCAGCTCCGCCACCGCCCGGAAGTCGTGGGCCTCGTACGCCTCCGTGGTCCGGGCGATGACATCGTGCAGCGCCGAGGAGAGCCAGCGCTCCAGCGGGCCGGCCCGGAGGGCCGCAGGCTCGGGGGATCCGGCTCCGGAAGTGAGCTCCTGGAGTCCCGCGAGGATCCTAAGACAGCGCTGCGAGGAGTGGGCCGGAGCAGCGGGGTCCCAGAGGACGTCCTGGTAGAGCGTTGCCGCCTGCGCGTAGTAGAGCCGGAGCGCATCCGCCCCCCACCCTTCCAGCGCCTCATCCACGGAAGGTACCGCCCCTCCCTTCGCCTCCTTCTTGGAGAGCTTCTTGCCCGGCGCCGAGGTGATCCACCAGTTGACCAGGATCCCCCGGGGTTGGACCTCCGGGGGAAGGAGCGAGGCGTGATTGAACAGGAAGACCGGGAAGTGCACGCGCTTGTGCTCCTTCCCTCCCACGTTAAGGTCGAGCGGGTACCAGTAGAGGAACTCGTCCCGGATCTCCTGCTGGAGGGCCGCGGGGAGGCTGGGCTCGCCCGGGCCCTCCCCTAGGAAGACGTGGTCGAAGAACGCCTCGGTGAGCGCCGCGGTCGGGAGCCGTCCCTCGCTTACGTAGCGACGGACCACGTAGTACGCGGGGTAGAGGGTGGAGTCGGCGATGGGCTCGATGACCCAGTCGGGCTCGAGCGGGAAGGGGGTACCGAGCCAGCGTCCCTTCCGGACGCAGGGTCGGTCGTCGTACCAGTCGAGGATCCCCTTGAGCTCCTCCGCATACTCGGGGGGGCGCACGTCCATCCGGGAGAGGAGGGCGTGGGTCTCGGCCTTCCAGGGCTTCTGTCCGTAGGCGAGGAACCATTGTCGGGGGATCCGGCGGATGGTCACCTCCTCCCCGCACCGGCAGACGACCGGCTCGGAGAACTCTCTCAGCTCGAAGGCCTCCCGGTGGGTCAGAAGCCGCTCCCGGACCTTCTCCCGGGCGGCGGGGACGCTGAGGCCGGAGAGCTCGGGCACCGTCATCCGACCCTGGCCGAACTCGCACCGGTACGTCCGCTCCGTCGCCTCCTGGAGCTTCTCGGGATCGGTGAGGTCGTGGAGACCGAGCGCCCGGGCGATCCGGGCCGCCGGGGGGCCTGGTCCCTCGAAGAAGGGTCGATCGGAAGGGGAGAGCTGGGAGAGCGGGAGCTCCAGGAGCTCGGGGGCCTCGCGTTGGATCCGGGCCCCTTCGGCGCCGCCGAGGGCCTCGGCCGCGACCCAATCCGCCGGGGCGTGGGCCGGCACGGACATGACCACCCCGGACCCCACGGCCGGGTCCACGAGAGGGCTGGGATCGATGGGGACGCTCCTCGAGGTGAGCGGAACGCGGACCTCCCGACCGATCAGGGTGGAGGTGGGAAGGGTCTCCCCCCTCTCCCCTCCCACCTGGTCGATGAGCTTCGACACGCCGGAAGGGCTTGCAAGGTAGGTCCGGTCCTCGAAGCGCCACTCCTGGAGGGAACCCTCGGAGGGCACCCAGAGGTTCGTCACGCCATAGACCGTCTCGGGGCGCAGCGTCGCGGTGAGCAGGCTCCGCCCGTCCTCGAGCGGGAAGGCCACGGTGACGTAGGTCACCGTCTCGGCGTTCCCCCCGCGAGAGATGTCGGTCTCGGAACTGTCCACGCTCACCGGCCCGTGACGGGGGCAGAAGGAAGCGAAGTACGGTTTCTGGACGAGCAGGCCCAGGCGGTGGAGGCGAGCGAACTGCCAGCGGATGAACTGCTGATAGTCCGGGTCCACCGTGGTGAGGTACGCGCGGGGCTCGAGAAGGAGCCCGAAGCGCTCCCAGACCCGGCGGTAGGTCTCGCCCAGGAAGCGGGCGGCCTTTTCGGGGTCCTCGAGCTCGGGGAGCCTCTCCTCGGAGACGCCCCATTGGTGGAGCCCCTCGAGGGTCGAGGGGTCGCGGCGCGCGACCTGGGAGGCGAACGTGACGGCCGGGAGGCCGCTGGCGTGGATGCCCGCGGGAAAGAACACCTGCGCTCCGGTCATCCGGCGGTATCGGGCGGCCACGTCGGCGAGCGCGTAGCCGCGCATGTGGCCGACGTGCATGAAGCCGGAGGTGCCGGGGTAGGCGAAGACGAGGAAGTACTTCGGATGGCCCGGGATCCGGCGGGCCTCGGCGACGCCCGTCTCCTTCCAACGGGCCTGCCAGGCCGCCTCGCGCCGGGCGATCTCCGAGCTCATCGGAAGCGGGCCGAGCGCCGAGGGTTCTTAAGGCGAAGCACGCCTTCGTCGGGTCCACGCGGCCCCGGGCCGGTCCCCCATGCGCATCATCGAGATCTTTCACTCCCTCCAGGGGGAGGGGCTTTCGACGGGAGAGCGCACCAGCTTCATCCGGACCGCCCGGTGCAACCTCCGCTGCCGCTGGTGCGATACGCCGTACTCCTTCGGGCCGGGAGTGGAACGCAGCCTCAAGTCCATCCTGGAGGAGGTGAAAGGACACCGGACCCGGCACGCCTGCCTGACCGGGGGCGAGCCGTTGCTCCAGACGGAGAGCGTGGAGCTCGCCCGCGCGCTCGGGGAGCTCGGGTACACGACCGTGGTGGAGACCGGGGGTTCGCTGGACATCTCCCCGTACGTCGTACTCCCCTCGGTCCACGTGAGCCTCGACGTGAAGCTCCCCTCGTCCGGCATGGAGGACCAGATGCGGGAGGAGAACTGGGCGCTCCTCCGTCCCACCGACTCGGTGAAGATGGTGCTCCAGGACCGGACAGACTACGAGGCCGCGCGGAGACTCCTGGCCCGGCAGAGCTTTCCCTGCCCGGTGATCTTCCAGCCGGTCTGGGGGAGCCCGGCGGGGGTCCTGGCCGACTGGGTGCTCGAGGACCGTCTGGACGTTCGGCTGATGCTCCAGGAGCACAAGGTGCTCTGGGGAGACGTGCCCGGCCGCTGAGCCGTTCGGGCGTCGGCTGCGGCCCGCGCGGACGCCGGGCCTGCGAGGGGAGGGAGCCTCGAAGGGCTCTCCATTCCCTCATGGAAAGGGCCATAAACACCGGGGTCCCGGGGCATCCTCGTGTCCCAAGACCAGCTGACGCATAGGGAGGTGGCCGCGTCGTTGGGTCTGGAGACAGAGCCCTTCACCAAGTCCCGGGTGATGAACTTCCCCCGGACCGTGCTCGCCGGGCACGGGGTCTTGACCGAGCTGGGGCGGGTCTGCGCCCGGCTGGGGTATGGAGGTTCAGCTGCGCTCATCACCGGTCCGCGGACCCGCGGGATCGCGGGGGACCGGGCGGGGGAGGTGCTCAAGCTCCAGGGCTTCGGTCCCCAGCTGGTCCTGGGGGAGGAGGCGACCCTGGAGGAGTCCCAGCGCCTCACCGAGGAGATCCGCTCGAAGCATTGCGGCTTCGTGGTGGGGGTCGGGGGAGGGAGCAAGATCGACCTTGCGAAGGTGGTCGCCGCCAACCTCCACGTCCCCTTCGTCTCCGTCCCCACCGCCGCCTCGCACGACGGCATCTCCTCTCCCCGGGCGTCGCTCCGGGGGAGCCGGGAGGCCTTCTCGGTGGAGGCGGCGGTCCCGGACGCCATCGTGGCGGACACCTCCATCCTGATGGGGGCCCCGTACCGGTCCCTGGCCGCCGGGTGCGCGGACGTCATCTCCAACCTCACGGCGGTGCTGGACTGGCGGTTGGCCAGCCGGGTGAAGAACGAGGAGTTCTCCTCCACGGGGGCCGCCCTGGCCGAGTACGCGGCGAACGAGATCCTCGAGCACGCCGCGACCATCCGCAAAGGCACGGAGGAGTCGGTCTGGCTGGCGATCCGCCCGATCATCATGAGCGGCATCGCGATGAGCATTGCGGGTACCTCGCGTCCCTCCTCCGGCTCCGAGCATCTCTTCGCCCACGCGCTCGAGCGCATCGCGCCCGGCCGTGCGCTCCATGGGGAGATGGTCGGGGTCGGGACGATCATGATGGCCTACCTGCACGGGATCGACTGGAAGCGCCTGCGTGACGCCCTTCAGGCCATGGGCGCCCCGGTGACCGCGGAGGAGCTCTCCGTGAACCGGAGCGACATCGTGGCGGCCCTGGTGAACGCGCACTCGCTGCGCCCCGAACGCTACACGATCCTCGGGGACCGCGGCCTCGCCCCGGAGGCCGCCGAGAAGCTGGCCGTGACCACGGGGGTGGCCTAGGTGGCCGAGATCACCCTGCTCTCCCGGCACCAGGCGAAGCCGGGGTTCGTCTTCGGGTACTTGGGGGCGGCCCCGGCCTGCCGACCCTGCCCCTTCCGTAATGCGTGCCTGACGCTCGAAGCGGGGCACCAATACCGCGTGGAGCGGGTCCGGCCGGTGGAGCACCCCTGCGCTCTCCAGGAGGTGCCCGCGGCCGTGGTCGAGGTCGCCCCCCAGCCCCGCAGCCTCGTCGTGGAGTCCGGGGCGGCCATCGAGGGGTCCTCGGTGGAGGTGGGGCGGTACCCTTGCGCTCGGATGGACTGCCCGAACTGGTCGATCTGTGCGGGGCCTGCGCTCAACGGGAAGAGCCGTTTCCGGGTGGTGGGCGTCTCGTCGGAGAAGGCGGTCTGTCTCATCGGCCGGAACCTCAAGCGTGTCGAAGCGCTCTGAGGGAAGCGTTCGGGTCTGGACGCCCCCCCCGGGGTGCCACGGTCCCCGCGAGCGGTCTCGAGTCGGGGAAGGGCCTTTCCTGCGCGAAGAGGAGCGGGGACTATCCGTTCGTAAGATCGGGCAGCGGTCGGGGGCCGAGGAGACGGGGAGGCCTACAGGTAAGGGAGGTCAATCGGTCTTTACCTGGGGTATATGAGGGGGGTAGCCGCCTAAGAATTGCACCATGTAGAGGGGCGTGGGAGAGAGAACCTGAAAACATGAGTGCGGGGATCGGACGGAAGGAAGACTGCCCTTGGAAGAACAGTGCTAAGTGTCCCCTGGCGGCGTCGCCGCAGGGAGGGGGACCGGTCTTGAACGTTCGGGTGGACGCGGACCTTTCCGGGATGATGGTCTGCGCCTGTCAGTCCTCCGGTTCGGAGTCCCCGGCCCTGCAACCGTCCTCGGGCCTCCGTTCAGCGTCCGCCGCCGGGTCCCCCTACCTCGAAGCCGTGGAGAACCCGTTCCGGAAGATCGGGCCAGAGGAGTGGACCGTCCTCCAGGGGATGCTGCGGAACCCCATCTCCGGCCTCTCGGCGCTCGGTCTAGCGCTCTTCCCGGAGCGCTTGCAGGACCACTTCCTGGATTCGATCCAGCAGGGCGGGACCGCCAACGTCCGTCTCAATCTGGAGCCGTCGGCCGTCTCCCCCGACCGCCTCTCGGTACTGGCCCTGCGGGCGCTCTGCCAGGAGACCGGAGCGAAGCTCTACGTGGACGAGGCTGACGCGGTGCTCCCGGCGTCGGGAGAACCGCAGTATCTGATGAGCGGGACGGCCTCCTGGCGTCCTCGGCCAACCTCTCCCTGAGTCGACGCGGAAAGGGGAAGGCTACTGGCCAGCGGCCCAGGAGGAGGGGCCACATCCCCAGCCCTCTCCTGCCCCTCCCCCGATGCGTCACGATGTCCTTTCGCTAGAGGGAGCCAGCGATCCCCGCGCCCGGGGGTCGAGAGTCGGGGCTGGGGGACCAGAAGTGCAAGGTTTCAAGCCCCCCCGGCCTGTCGAGTCCAAGGTGGGGCTGTAGGGTAGTTTCGGGGCACCGTTCCCGGTCCCCGCTACAATGGTCCATCCTTCGAGGTTTGGGACCTCGAGACCCCGATTCAAATTCGGGCAGCCCCAACCCCCGTGAACGCCACAAGGCTGAGATCATGCTCGTGGACCGCTCCCTCGGGATAGGGGGGCTTCTCGACGCGTCCACCCTCTGCCCCGAGAATCAGGATGGGCACGATTCCAGCGGGACGCCTTCCTTTCGAGTGAGGTGGAACTCGGGTCGCCGCCCCGGAAC
>JAKATE010000073.1 GCA_021828085.1 Thermoplasmata archaeon
CCCGAGTACCAGGTGATCCTCCCGAAGAAGGGAGAAGAGCTCACGATCTGACCTCGGGGGGGCAGTCGCCCTTCCGGGGTCGGCAAGGCGTGGTTTCCAACCCTGTTCGCCTACAGCTATTTGGGAGGAGGAGCGCTCCTTCAGAGAGCTTTGACCCGCATTCCTGTCGCCGCCCGGCTCTATTCGGTCCTTTTCTTCCTCGGCTTCGCCCTCGGGGTGGTCATGCTGCTCACCGACAAGAACCTCCAGACCAACTTCGGGACCGTCAACCAGGGATACTACTTCCATTGGTACGTGGTGCTGGTAGCGACCCTGGCCGAAGCCGCGGGCGCCCTCCTCCTCCTGGTCCATCCCACCCGGCGAGCCCTCCTCGGGGGGATCGTGGGCTCCGGCCTCCTCGCGCTCATCTTCGTGGGGGACATCGCCACCTACAGCATCGTCGGGTTCAGCTCGGCCAGCTCGTTCGCCGACTACCTCTTCGGCATCGACTACTATGGCGGTAACATCCGCTACCTCTACGACCTCCTCCTCGGAGTGTACCTGGCGAGCTTCGTGGTCGGTCTGGTCGCTTACCGCCTCACTCGCCCCACGACCCAGCCGGGGACCCCCGTGCCCCCGTCCGGTCCGGGTTCCCCCGGCGCGTGATTCCCCTCCCCGGACCTGAACGAGGGTCTCCCGTGACCCTGGAGCAGACCGGCGGCACAACCCTCACCGGGTCGGCCTCGCTTCCTCCCCCCGCGTCGAATCACGAGAGGGCCGCTCGGCTCCTCATCCGGAGGAGGCGTCGCCCGTAGAAGGCGCCTAGGAGGACCACCACGAGAGTGACCAATAGGTAGACTCCGACGAAAGGAAGGATGACCAAGGAGAGGACCAGGGAGCTCGCCGCAAGCCCCACGTAGATCCTCCCCTCCCTCCCCGCCTGGCGGTGGAGACGCACGCCCGCCGCGGATCCGATGACGTAAACGGCAATGGCGGCCCCGCTCGAGACCAGGAGCGCCTGGGCGAGATCGAACTGGGAGAAGTAGTACCCCGCGAAGACCACGGACTCGAGCCCCAGCAGGGTGAGGAGGGCGTAGGAGGGCACGCCGGTCCTCGGGTGGAGCTTGGAGAGGGCGGACGGGAGGCCGCCGTCCCGGGCGGTCGCGTAGACCACCCGGGACATGCCGGTGACATAGGCATTGACCACGCCGAAGATGATGAAGAGGGCGAGCAGTGCCGTCGCGTCCGCAGCGTACGCCCCGAAGATCCCGCCGAGGAGAGCGGCGAAGGGGGCGACGCTCCCCCCTGCCGAGTACGCGCGCGTCCCCACCGTGACGAACGCGACGGAGAAGTACAGCAGGGAGACGAGCAGGACGCTCAGCAGCACGCTCCGGCGGAAATCCCGCCGGGGATCGGCGAACTCCTCGGCCACGTTGGAGACGTTCTCGTAGCCAAGGAAGGACCAGAAGATCAGCGCGGAGGCGGTGCCCACGGGAAGGAGGCCGTTGGGGAAGAACGGCTGGAAGTTCCCCGGGCTCACACGCCCCCCCGCCACGATCACCGCGAGAGCGAGGAGACCCACGATGGAGAGGATCACGGCGAGCTGGACCCGATTGCTCAGGACGATCCCGCGATAGTTCACCAGGAACGCCGCAGCGACCACCCCGAAGGCGAGCAGGTAGGTCTCCGGGCGGGTCAACGGGAAGGCGTACTGAAGGTAGGACGCCGCGATGAGCCCCACGGCCGGTCCCCCGGTCGCGGACCAGAGCACGAAGAGCCACCCGGCCGGGACGGCGAGCGTCGGACCGAAGGCCTCGCGCGCGAATCCGTAGATGCCTCCCGATTCGGGCCTCCGGGCGGAGAGGGAGGCGAAGGTGAGCGCGAACGGGACGCTGGCGGCCGCAAGCAGGACCCAGGCGAGGAGCGAGGCCGGCCCGGCGAGTTGGGCCGTGAGCCCCGGGAGCACGAGGATCCCCGAGCCCAGGACGGAGCTCACGTAGAGGGCGACCGCGTTGCGCAGGCGGATCTCCTTCCGGAACGCCAAGGGGTCGAGCCTCCAGGGGGGCGGGCCTCAGCCTGAGCGGGGTATAGATGGATGCGAACCCACCGCGAGCGCGTCCGGAGGTCGGTTCCTTCCCCGGATCCCTCCGAGCGGCGTGGGAGCTTCGCCGGGAGTTTGGGGACGGCAGCTCACGGGAGAGCGATTCCAAGGCCCGCCACCGCTCCCCGCAGCTCCGATCTATTCACGGAGAGGGGGGAGGGGCGGGAGCGCCGAACCCAGAAGGCCCTTGAGGGCCCCGACGAGATCGTCGAGACCCTCCCCCTTCACGCAGGAGATCTTCAGGCGAGCGGAGGGGGACCGGAGGAGGTCGGATTTGTTCTCCACCTCCAAGAAGGTCTTCTCGGGCATCCGCTCCTTGAGCCGGGCTAGGAGCCCCTCCTGCTGCTCCATCGTCCACCCGCACGACCCCGTGGGGTCGAACAGG
This sequence comes from Thermoplasmata archaeon, assembly GCA_021828085.1. Taxonomy (GTDB): domain Archaea; phylum Thermoplasmatota; class Thermoplasmata; order Lutacidiplasmatales; family UBA184; genus JAKATE01. The sequence continues at coordinate 2,466 of JAKATE010000073.1, forward strand.
AAGATCGCCACCGTCCCGGAATGGCGGAGGGCCAGGAGCGCCTCGCGCTCCGCCGGGTGCTTCGGGTCGCGTTCCGGGGTCCGCAACCCGGGAGTGTCGAGGACCGGGGCCTGCACGCCCGGCCGGAGCTCCAGATGACCGGCGCTCACCGCGAGGGTCGTGAAAGGGTAGGAGGCCACCCGGGGTCGGGCCCGGGTCAGACGGGCGACCAGGGAGGATTTGCCCACGTTCGGGAAACCCACCACCGCGACCCGGGAGAGCCCTCCCTCGAGCGCGGGCCGATCGCGGAGGAGGGCGCTCGCCTTCTCCATCCGGACAAGGTCGGCCTCGACCTCGAAGAGCACGCTCGCGGCCCGCCCGTAGAAGCGACGGACCGAGTTGGAGAGCGCGTAGGTGTCCTCGGCCTTGGGGAGGGTGCGCTCCTCCTCCTGCCGGAGCCCCAGCAGCCGCTCGCGCGCGCGACGGATCCGCAGGGCGGACCGGGCGACGCGGCCCTCACCGAAGGCGTCCTCCAGGAGGGCGCGCAGGAAAGGGTCGGCCGTGGAAGAGAGGTCGACCAGGCCCTCGTAGCGTCGCAGGTGCCGCAGGAGGACCCCTGCGCTCTTGATGATCTTCCCCCGGGCCTGGCTGCGTCGTCGCTCCAGGGAGCTCTGCCCCTTCCCCACCACCTTGGAGGAGCGGTGGAAGGCGATCTCCAGGATGGCGTCCGAGAGGGGGTGACCGGTCGGCCGCCCCGGGGCGGAGGGTGCCCCCTTCCGACGAGGGCCCTGCCTGCGCCGGTTTGGGGGAGCTGCGGTCACTGTCATCCTCCGCTGGACCAAAGGGGGCGGGATAAGGCTCGTCGGGCGCGGCCCTACGGGCGAACTGTGGAATCTCCTTCACCAAAGCCTATAACTGCGGCGGGAACTCGCCGCACGTTCGGGGGAGACCCTTGGTCCGCTGGATTCCTGATCCGGAGAACGAGAACCCCGAGATGCTCCGCGCACTGGGACTCTCCCAGATCGAGGAGCTCTTCCGCGACATTCCACCGAAGGCCCGCGTCCAGGGCCTGGGTCTGCCTCCCGCCCGCGAGGAGGAGGAGGTCATCCGGGAGGTCGACCGGCTCCTTCGGCCGAACCGCCCGCTGGAGGACTTCGACTCCTTCCTGGGCGGAGGGATCTATTCGCGCCCTGTCCCCGCCCTCGTCGACGGGATCCTCCAGCGTTCCGAGTTCTACACCTCCTACACCCAGTACCAGCCAGAAGCCAGCCAGGGGATGCTCCAGGCCCTCTTCGAGTTCCAGTCGCTCTGGGTGGAGCTCACCGGCATGGAGGTCTCCAACGCCTCGCTCTACGACGGAGGCACCGCCCGGGGGGAGGCGCTCCTCATGGCGCGCCGCCTCCACGAGGGGAACCGATTCCTCGTTCCCTCGACGCTCTCGTGGGAGACGAAGAGCATCCTCAAGAACTACGGCAAGGGACCCGGCGCACACCTGGTGGAGATCCCCCAGGACCCGGAGACGGGACGGCTCGACCTCGACTTCATCTCCCGGGAGTCCCGGAAGGACTGCTTCGGGATCCTCACGGAGATGCCGGATCCCCTGGGATTGCTCCACGACGAGATCCTGGACCTGAGATCACGGATCGGTGACCTCCCTTGGGTCGTGGGGACCGACCCCCTGGCACTCCTGGGCCTCGAGCCCCCCGGTGACTGGGGAGCGGACATCGTCGTGGGGGAGGGCCAGGGCTTCGGGATCGCCCCCTCCTATGGGGGTCCCCTCCTCGGGCTCATGGCCTGCCGCCGTCGCGACATCCGCCAGCTTCCCGGCCGGCTCGTGGGCCAGACCCAGGACCATGACGGCCGACGCGCGTTCACCCTGACCCTGCAGACCCGCGAGCAGCACATCCGGCGCTCCCGGGCGACCTCGAACATCTGCACGAACCAGGCTCTCATGACCCTGGCTTTCCTGGGCTACGCTTCCGCCCTCGGTCCCCGGGGGCTCTTCCGGGCGCTGGAGCGCTCTTCGGCCAGCGCCCACCGCCTCCAAGAAGGCCTCTCGAGGCTCCCCGGGCTCAGGGCCCCCGCCTGGCCCCTGCCCTTCCTCTACGAGTTCCCCCTGCGGACGCCAAGTCCCCCCAGGGCCCTTCTCGACGCACTCTTCCAGCGGGGCATCCTCGGAGGGATCCCCTTCCCCGAGCACCGGCCCGGTTCCCCGTCGGCCCCGTTCCCGGGCCTCCTCGTCGCCACCGGACCGGCCACGGACGAGCGGGCGGTGGACCGCTACGTGGAGGCGGTGCGCTCCTCCCTCCCGCCGGGAGGCGCCCCATGACGTTCCGGCAGGCCCGCTACGATGAGCCGCTCCTCTGGGAGGTCCGTCCGCCCCGCGAGGCGACCGGGGCGGCGGCCGCCCTGCCGGGGGTCCCGGCCCGGCTCCTCCGCAAGCGGCCCTTCCAGTGGCCCGAGCTCAGCGAGCTCGAGCTCGCCCGCCACTTCACCCGGCTCTCCCAGATGAACTTCGGGATCGAGACCGCGTTCTACCCGCTGGGTTCCTGCACGATGAAGTACAATCCGCGTGTGGCCGAGGTCCTCGCGCGGAGGGAGGGGATCGCGGGGCTCCATCCCGCGCAGCCGGAGGGGACGGTCCAAGGGATCCTCGAACTCCTCTACGATCTCGAGTCGGCCCTCGGGAAGATCACCGGACTCCCCCACGTGAGCCTGCAGATCGCCGCCGGCGCCCACGGGGAGTACATCGCGCTCCTGATGACCCGGGCGTACTTCGAGGAGCGCCAGGAGCACGAGCGCACCGAAGTGCTCCTCCCGGACACCGCCCACGGGACCAACCCTGCCTCGGCCGCCATGGCGGGGTTCACCACCCGGGAGATCGCCACGGAGGGGGGATGCGTCCGGGTCCGGGACCTCAAGAAGGTGCTCGGGCCGAAGACCGCGGCCTTCATGCTGACCAACCCCAACACCGCAGGTCTCTTCGAGGAGGAGATCCTCGAGATCGCCGACAGCGTCCACGCGGCCGGAGGCGTCCTCTACTACGACGGCGCGAACTTGAACGGCATCCTGGGGAAGACGCACCCCGGGAAGATGGGCTTCGACGTCGCCCACCTCAATCTCCACAAGACCTTCGGCACGCCGCACGGTGGCGGCGGCCCTGGGGACGGGGCGCTCTGCGCCAACGACCGGCTCGAGCCGTACCTGCCGGTCCCTCGGATCCGCAAGGACGGGGAGCGCTACTGCTGGGACTACGAGCATCCCCGCTCCGTGGGGAAGGTGAAGAGCTTCTTCGGGAACGCGGGCCTCCTGGTCCGAGCGTATGCCTTCATCCTCGCGCACGGGGAGGAAGGCCTGGAAGCGGTGAGCGAACGGTCCGTGCTCAACGCGAACTACCTCGGTCAGCGGCTGGGCCAGCACCTCCCGCGTCCGTTCAAGCCGCTGGTCAAGCACGAGTTCCTCCTCTCGGGGGCGCCGCTCAAGGAGAAGGGGCTTAGGACCCTGGACCTCGCCAAGCGGCTGCTCGATGAGGGGGTGCACGCGCCCACGGTCTACTTCCCCGCCATCGTGGAGGAGTCGCTCATGATCGAGCCCCCCGAGACCGAATCGAAGCGAGAGCTCGATCTCTTCTACGAGGCCTTCAAACGTTCGCTGGAGGACTCCCCGGAGAACGTCCGTTCCGCCCCCCACAACCTCTCCGTCTCCCGGGTGGACGAGGTGCGCGCCGCGAAGGAGCTCATCCTCTCCCACAAGGACCAGCCGGCGGCTCCTCACGCTTGAGCGGGTCCGCTCTCGACGCTCTCGAGTACCCCTTGGGCCTCAGGGAATCTGCCCTTCGGCTCGGCCCGTGGTGCCTCGCCCCCCATCGTGCCGCAGGCCAAACCTTGAAACCTCGGGGGTGCTCGGGCGGGCGATGAAGGACCGGGTGAAGCGCATCTTCGCGAATGCCAAGGAACCCCTCGACGCCGTGGTCATCATGAGCTCTGTGGAGCCTCTGTTGGACAAGGCGTTCTTCTACCTCACCGACGTCCCCAGCGGGCTGTTCGAGGGGTGCATCGCCGTGGGCTTCCCGGACGGGAGCCTGACGGTCTTCTCCTCCCCGCTCGAGACCGAGAGCGCGAGGGTGGCCCCCGACGTCACCGTCGAGACCTTCACCACCCGGGCGGACCAGTCCGAGAAGCTACGCAAGCTGCTCCCCAAGAGCCTGCGCGTCGGGCTCAACTTCCACGACCTGACCCATGAGAACTTCCTGCACCTGAAGAAGGAACTGCCCTACGCGGAGATCTACGACGTCACCGACCCGGTCCGGAAGGCCCGTGCCGTGAAGGACGCCAACGAGATCGAACGCCTCCGCCACGCGGGGAAGATCGTGAGCCGCGCCGCCGAGGCCATCCCGAGCCTCCTGCGCAATGGCATGACCGAGCTCGAGCTCGCGGCCGAGGTGGAGGCGATGATGAACAAGTTCGGCGCCGCCGGGCGCTCCTTCGACACCATCGTGGGCTTCGGGGCACACAGCGCCGAGCCCCACTTCGCCCCCACCTCGACGAGGCTAGAGAAGGGGATGGGGATCGTGTGCGACTTCGGGGCGCTCTACCAGCGCTACTGCTCGGACCTCACGCGCAGTTTCGCCTTCGGCCAGCCGCCGGCCGAGCTCAAGGCCGTCCACCGGGCCGTGGAGGAGGCGCAGCGCGCCGCCCTCGACGTGATCAAAGCCGGCGTCCCCGGCCGTGAGCCGCACCTGGCCGCCGCGAAGCTCATCGACGGCACGCGATGGAAGGGACTGTTCAACCACGGCCTCGGCCACTCCGTGGGCCTGGCGGTGCACGACGGGTTCTCCATGAACCCACGGACCGAGGAAAACCTCGAGGCCGGGATGGTCATCACCGTGGAGCCCGGCATCTATGTGAACGGCCTCGGGGGCGTCCGGATCGAGGATGACGTCCTCGTCACCGAGAAGGGCTACGAGTTCCTCACCACCGCACCCCGCGAGTACTTCGAGGTGGGCTCGTCGTGAGGATCGGGGTCCTCACCGGGGGGGGCGACTGCCCCGGTCTGAACCCCGCACTCCGCGGCTTGGTCCTCCGCTGCGTCCAGAGGGGTCACTCGGTGACGGGCTTCCTGGACGGGTGGAAGGGACTGCTCGACGGACGGAGCCGACCGCTCACCGCGCTCGACGTCGAGGACGCCATGGGACGAGGGGGGACCCTCCTGGGCACCTCCCGCACCAACCCGTTCAAGACCGAGGAAGGGGCCCGGACCGTCCTCTCGACGCTCCAGAGCGCGCAGATCGACGCCCTCGTCGCCATCGGCGGGGACGACACGCTGACCGCCGCCCGGGAGCTCCATACGCGCGGCGGTCGGGTCGTCGGCGTCCCCAAGACCATGGACAACGACGTCCGCGGGACGGACTGGACGTTCGGCTTCTTCTCCGCCAGCAGCGTCTCCACCGACGCGCTCGAGCGGCTGAAGGACACGGCCCGTAGCCACCATCGCGCCGTGGTGCTCGAGGTGATGGGCCGGAGCGCCGGTTGGGTCGCCCTGGCCACCGGCCTCGGGGGAGGGGCGCACTACACCATCCTACCGGAGGAACGCTTCGACCCGGAGCACCTCCTGGCGGCCGTGGATCGGGCGATGAAGGCCCACGGCTACGCGCTGGTGGTGGCCTCCGAGGGGGCGGAGGTGAGCGCCCCCCTCGACGGAGGCGCGGCGGCCAAGGATGATTTCGGCCACGCGCTGCTCAAGGAGCGGGGGGTCGGCGCGTTCATCGCCCGTCTCCTCGAGGAGAAGCTGGGGGTGGAGGCCCGGAGCGTCGCCATCGGCCACGTGCAAAGGGGAGGCCCCCCGACGCTCTTCGACCGGCTGCTCGCCCTGCGCCTCGGCGCCAAGGCGGCGGACCTGGTGGAAGAGGGGCGTTTCGGGGAGGTCGCCGTCCTCCGAGGCGAGAACGTCACGAGCATACCCCTGGAGCAGGCCGTCGCCTCCTCGAAGACCGTGGACGCCTCCTGGCTCGACCTCCTGCACACTTTCGATGCCTGAACACCCCCCTTCCCCCCTACCGACCCCGGGTGTGCGGGCACTCCGCTGGACCGGGGAGGCGCTCGAGGTCCTCGACCAGCGAAAGCTCCCCACGGAGACGCGCTGGATCACCCTCCGACATCTCTCGGAGGTGGCCGAGGCCATCCGGACCCTCACCGTCCGAGGTGCCCCGACCATCGGGGTCGCGGCCGCCTACGGGATGGTGCTGGGGGCCCGGGCCGACCGGATGGATCCGGGGGAGGCGGCCCGCCTCCTCGCCGCCACCCGGCCCACTGCGCAGGACCTATTCGTGGGGATAGGCGCGGTGGAGAAGGCCTGGCGCGAGGGAAGGGACCCGTTGGAGACCGCCCGCCAGTACGAGCGCTCCATCGTCGAGGAATGCCGGGCCATCGGGGCCGCAGGGGCCGGTCTGGTCGGCCCGCGCGCGCGCGTGCTCACCCACTGCAACGCCGGGGCGCTTGCCACGGTCGCCTGGGGGACCGCGCTGGCTCCCATCCGGGCGGCCTTCCAAGCGGGGCGCGACCCTTTCGTTTGGGTGGACGAGACCCGACCGCTCCTCCAGGGCTCGCGCCTTACCGCCTGGGAGCTCCGGGAGGAGGGGATCCGCCACGCGGTCAT
>JAKATE010000074.1 GCA_021828085.1 Thermoplasmata archaeon
CGGCACGCCGGGCATCCGAGGGTGTTCGCGAAGTCCACGGCGAGCGAGCCGGGCGCCCGACCGGGACGGTCCGTCCCCCCTGGTCTCCTCATGGTCCCGTCGCCTGCGCTCCCGGAGACGAAGGGACTTTATAGCCTAACTCTCTGGATGGGCTGAGGGCATTAGGATGGCGAAGTTCAAGGACCCTATCTGCGGCATGATGGTCGACGAGCACAAGGCCCCCGCGAAAGGGGTCTACGGGGGCCAGACCGTGTACTTCTGCAGCGTGAGCTGTCAGAAGACCTACGAGTCGAAGCACCCGTCGCACTAGTCCGGCTCGCCGGGGCCGGAGGCGCTCGTGGCCACCGATCCGGTCTGCGGCATGGCCGTGGACGAGCACAGCGCGGAGCTCACGCTCGTCCGCGAGAACCGGAGCTACTACTTCTGCTCCACTTCCTGTCTGGAGGAGTTCGCGGCCCCGGCCCGGCAGCTCAAGAGGATCCGGCGGAGGCTCGCGGTGGCCTGGCCGGTCTCCGTGGTGGTGGCAGGCCTCACCTACCTCGCCCCGTTCCCGGCCTGGCCCTGGGCGGCGCTCCTCCTCGCCTCGGTGGTGCAGTTCTACCCCGGCGCGCAATTCTACCGGGGGACCCGGGACGCGATCCGCTCCCGCCTGTGGAACATGGACATCCTCATCGCCGTGGGCACCAGCGTCGCCTACGGCTACAGCGCGGTGGCGCTCCTCCTGCCGGGCCGTCTCCCGACGGAGTACTTCTTCGACGCCTCGAGCCTCATCATCACGTTGATCCTGACGGGCAACTATCTGGAGCACTTCACCCGCGAGCGCGCGCGCGGCTCGCTGCGGAAGCTCCAGGAGCTCCTGCCGGCCCGGGCGCTCGTGCTCCGGGACGGCGGCGAAGAGGAGGTGGAACTCTCCGAGGTGCGGTCCGGGGAGAGGGTCCACGTCCGTCCCGGCGGCCGCTTCCCCGCCGATGGGGTCGTCCGGGAGGGCCACAGCGCCGTGAACGAGTCCCTCCTCACCGGGGAGAGCCTGCCGGTGGAGAAGGGCCCCGGGGACCGGGTCATCGCCGGGGCCGTCAATGGGGAGGGGCTGCTCACGGTGGAGGTCACCGGCCTCGGCGAGGACACCGCCCTCGCCGCCATCGGTCGGCTCGTCACGGACGCCGAGATGAGCCGCGTGCCGCTCCAGCAGCTCGCCGACCGGATCGCCTCGGTCTTCGTCCCCACCGTCCTGGCCCTAGGGGTGCTGGCGGCCCTCGGCTGGTACTTCCTCGGCGGGGTCGGGCTCACCGTGACCCTCCTCGTCTTCGTCTCGGTGGTGATCACGGCCTGCCCGTGCGCCTTCGGGATCGCCACCCCCGCGGCCATCGTGGTCGGGACCGGACGGGCGGCCGAGGAGGGGATCCTGTTCAAGGGACGCGACTCCCTGGAGCGCGCGAGCTCGATCGACCTGGTGATCACGGACAAGACCGGTACGCTCACCGAGGGTAGGCCCTCCCTCGCGGAGCTTCTCCCGGCGGCCGGGGTCACCTCCGAGCACCTCCTCGAGGTGGCCCTCAGCCTGGAGATGGGCTCGGAGCACCCACTGGCCCGGGCGGTCCGCGACGCGGGACGGGCCCGGGGCCTCTCCGCCGCCCTGGCGGAGCATCTCGTCGCCGAGCCGGGACGGGGACTTCGCGGAGACCGTGGGGGGGTCCCGATCGCGGTGCTCCGGGGGCAGGCCCCGGAGACCTCTCTGCCGGAGGAACTGGCCTCGTCGGCGACCCGGCTGGACTCCGAGGGGAAAGCGTTCTCCGTCGTCTACGAGGCGGAGCGTCCGCTGGGCCTGCTCGCGTTCACCGACGCGCTCTCGTCCGGCGTGCCGGCGGCGGTCCGCGCCCTGCGGTCCGACGGCATCGAGGTGGTCCTCGCCACAGGGGACCGGGAGAACGCGGCGCGGACGATCGCCCGCGAGGCCGGGATCTCCGACGTGCACGCCGGCCTGACCCCGGAGGGAAAGCTCGCCCTCCTGAAGGAGTACCAGGGACGGGGTCGGAAGGTGGCGTACGTGGGGGACGGCATCAACGACGCGCCGGCCCTCGCCGCGGCCGACCTGGGGATCGCCATCGGCGCCGGGACCGAGGTGGCGAAGGAGGCGGGGGGCGTGGTCCTGGTCCGCTCGGACTTCCGGTCCGTGGCCCTCGCGCTGCGCATCGGCCGGCGGACCGTGGGGAAGGTCCGGGGGAACATCGCCTGGGCCCTGGGCTACAACTCGGTGCTCCTCCCGGTCGCCGCCGGCGTCCTCGTCCCCGTCTTCGGGCTCCGGATCTTCGACGTGCTCCCCATCACCGGCGCCCTGGCCATGGGGTTGTCCTCGACCACGGTGGTGCTGAACTCCCTGTCGCTGCGTTTCGTCCGGCTCTCCCGCTCCGACCGCTGAGGGCCCTGGACCTCGGGGGGGGCGAGCGGGGGGGGCGGCCTCAGTTCCGGAGCACGAGCAGGGATTCCCGGAGGGCCACCCGGTGACGCTGCGGGTTGGAGCGCCACTTCTCTCCCCGGCGGCGGAGCGGCCAGAGAGAAGACTGCCGAAAGCCCAGCCCCCGTGCGAGGCGCCCCAGGTAGACCTCGGTGGGGACGTGCACGCCGTAGGGGGCGGAGTCCCCCAGGATGAGCAGGAAGCGCGAGCCCGGGCGGAGCAGCCGGGCGGTCTCGGCGAGCGCCCGGGTCATGTCGTTGAAGTAGAGGGCGACCATGAGGTCGTAGCTCTTGCGCCCCCCCTTGTGGAGTCGCCGCCGGGAGAGCTCCTCGATCCGCTCCCGAAGTCCCCGGGCAACCCGGGGGTCGGCGCGCTCGACCTCCGGGGAGAGGAGGTCACGGGGGAGGCGGTCGCCGCGCTCCACCTGGGTGGTCGCCGAGACCACGAGCCTCTGGCGGACCCTCTCGGAGATCTCCCTCCAGCTCGATGCGAAGCCGAGGAAGTAGCTCTCCAGACGGGTCCGGTCAGCGTAATCGTAGTTGTTGAGGTACGGCGGGGAGGTGAACGCCAGATCGAAGCTCCCCTCCTCGAAGGGGCTCGACCGGCAGTCCCCCTCCCGGACATCGGCCGGGATGCGGCGCACCTGCGCCGGGGTGGCGACAAGATCGTCGACGAACTGCCGGAGCCTCCTCCGGAAGGCCTCGAGGCCGTCCGATTCCCGGATCCGGTGCCGGGGGGCGATGTATGGCCAGCCCGTCGCCGCGGCGGAGGCGTCCCGGAGCGCCGCGAGCAGCGCCAGCTCGAAGAGGTCCCGGTACTCCGTGCGCCCACGGCGGCGTAGGGTCTCCCGGACGTGCAGCAGCCGCCCTAAGTTCTCCCGGGAGAAGCACTTGCGCACGAGCTCCGGGAGGGCCTCGACCGGGTACTCCTCGGCCAGCCCGGGCCCCGTCTCCTCCAGCGAAGCGAGGAACTCCTCCGAAGCGGCCCGGAGCGCGTCCATGTCGTAGTCCCACCGGACCTTTGTCCGCGCGATCCGGGCCACAAGGGGGTGAGCCTCCGTACCGCCGCTGGGGATCCCCCGGCCCTTGGCCACGACGCTCACGGTCCCTGAACCGGCGAACGGGTCGAGGATCCGGGTAGGGGGCGCCCCGGGGCTCGCCCCGATCGCCCACTCCACGGCCCGGTAGCTGAAGCCGGCCGGGAAGGAGAACCAGCGATGGATGGGGGCGGAGCGGCTCTCCTTGAACGTTCCCCACTCGGAGGACGGGGGCACGGAAGACCGTCGGACCCGGTCGCGGAGGGGGGTCCTGGGGGCCGGGACCGATCCGTGGCCCGCAGGTGGACGGGCGAGGCCACCGGGGTGACTCGCTACCGATGGGGGAGCCGCTCGCGGCGTCACGGACCTCAGGCGTCCGTAGCCTACCGGGGTATAACCGCGATGAGGGAGCAGATCATCCGACCCACGCCCACGGCCCGTCGCGGTCCCCTTCGGAAGGTTCCGGCTTTGCGACGGGGCCCGAAGGAGCCCCCTCTCCTTCCGGGCTCGGACTCCTCCGGGTGGCCTGGAGAGGTCACGACCGAACGATCTTCCGGGACCCAGGGGTGTGGGCGAACGCCCCGAGCGCTCGAGGTCTTCCGCCCGCCGGAGCGGGCATTCGGGGGCCACCCCCGGGAACTTGCCGGGCCGCAGGGCGCATGGGGGCCTTCCCGGGTCAGGGGGAGGGATCTCCGGTGGCGGGCGGAGGCGTCGGACCCCCTGAAGATCGCCTCCTCACGATTCCCCGGGCCGACCAGGCCCGCGCAATCCGATAGAGGAGGACGTACACCGCCACGAGGACCGGCAAGGCGAGATAGTCCCCTCCGAAGATGAGCACGAGGTTCCAGGGGATGTACCAGAGGAGCAGCCCGGCCGCCAGGTAGGTCTGGTGCAGTTCGTTGCCTCCCCGGCCGAGGGTACGCCGGAGCACCCAGAGCACGACGATGGCGTTGCCCGCTTCCCCGGCGATGGTGATCTCGAAAAAGGGGGTGATCCGGGGGACCACGAGGTAGAAGAGCGTCCAGACGAGGGCGAAGAGCCCTCCGAGGAGGAGGAAGAAGCGGGGAGAACGGGAGGGGGCCTCGGTGGAGGCCCGAAGGAGCCCCCGGGGAAGCGCGCGAGCGATCGCCGCCAGCGCGAGGGCGAGCCCGATGAGGAAGGCGAGTACCGCGTAGCCTTCGAAGTATCCCGGGTCGATCGCGAAGAAGTCGAAGGTCACGGTGGCCAGGTAGAGGACGAAGGCGGTCCCGAGACCTCGGTCCGAAAGGAAGTCCCGTTCCCGGGTCTCGGGGAAGGCCAGTCCCACGAGCAGGATGGGAAGGGCGATGCTGTAGACCGCATGGAAGACCGTCAGGACAGCGGCCCAGTCCCAGCTCACCCCGGCCAGGTGGCCGTAGCTCCCGAGAAAACCTACCGGCTTGCTCCGGGGGTCGACCCAGGTCCGGGTGGCGATCCCTTCCTCCACCACCCCGTAGGCCAGACCCAGCGGGAGGATCGCCCCCCAACCCCGGCCCCAACGCCGGGCGACCTCCCGGATCACCAGGGCCCCCATCCCGTAGAGGCCGACGAGGGTGAGGACGGCCAGGGGATTGAGGAGTGCCACCACGGGAGTCGAGCCGGAGAGGAGCTCGGGAAGGGTGATCGAAAGGGCGATGAGGAGGATCTCTGGGCGGCGTCGGTCGAACCAGGCCCGTAGCCCCGAGCCGGCCCCACGCTCGCGGGAAGCGGTCGGAGGAGGGGAGCTCACGTGCAGGGAGCGGCGCTGCCGCTATTTCAATGGCTTCCCGGACAAAGCCTCCCCCCTCTCCCAGAGGAGTTACGCGGCCCCTTCCAGGAGAGGCAGGATCCGGGTCCTGCCCTGTCCCGGAGGGGACCGAGCCCGCAGGTACCCCGGGTCGGCAAACCCCGGTGAAGCCCCCGGGTCCGGGATCGGAGCCCTCCCGGGAGGGCTCGATCGGGCGACGATGTCTTTATTGGCGGCGGGTACCTCGGCGACCCATGGACAAGTCCGAGGAGGACAAGGTCGTTCAGCGCCTCTCCAGCGTCCCGCTCTTCTCGAACCTCTCGGGCCGGCAGATCAAGACCATCGCGGGCACCGGGGCCGTCCGGAAGTACCCGGCCGGCGGGCAGATCGTGACCAAGGGGGAGAAGGGGATCGGATTCTACCTGGTGTTGGACGGCCAGCTCGAGGTGCGGGCGAACGGACGGTCGGTGGCCGAGCTCAAGGCGGGGGACTTCTTCGGCGAGATGGCCCTGTTCGAGGAGCAGGATCGGACCGCGGACGTCGTGGCCAAGAGCGCCGCCCAGTGCCTGGTCCTCTCCCGCTGGGAGTTCTGGGCGCTCATGTCCAAGGAACCGGAGGTCCTGCGCTCGCTCATGGCCGAGCTGGTCCGGCGCCTGCGCCAGACCCCCAAAGCCCTGACCGAGTGAGGGTCGGGGACAGGTTTCTCGGAGGAGCGCAGGCGCTCCCCCGGCTGCGCGAGGGGACACACCCCGCCTCGCAACGGCCCCCCCCGGCGGGCCACCGGGCCGAGGTTTACATGCCCCCGAGGTCTTCCGGGGGTCATGGTCGACAGGGTGTACAAAGAGGCGATTCCCCTGTTCCTGTCCCAGCTGGAGAGGATGCGGAAGGACTTCGCGGCCCTCTCCACCACAACGGACTGGAACGGGCTCCGGGTCGAGCCCCTCCTGCGCCACACCAGAGCGCTCGAAGCGGTCCTGAGGTCCCGACGTCACGCCGGTCAGGTCGCCCGGCTCCGTCGGGGTGTCTCCATGTTCCACTCTGATCTGGTCTATCTCCGGCAGAACGTCCAGGAGCTCGAGAAGCTCCTCCAGCGCGAGCAGCGGGCCTCCGCACGCCGCCGGTAGCCTGCGCGCGCCGAGCGCGGAGTCGGGACCGCCTCCCTCGGCGGGGCCGTCCAATCATCTCCCCGCGTTGGGGGTGCCTGCGGACGTTGCCCCGACCCTCGATGGACGCGGCGGGCTCAGGGAGTGGCGCAGGAGCAGGGTCTTCACGGCATCGTTCACCCCGAGCGAGAAGAGCGCGATCCCCAGGAGCAGGGGCAGGGTGACAGCGAGCGGGACCGCGGAGAGGTAGGGGATGCCCACGCTCACCAGCCCCGTGAGCGCGGCGAGATCGAGCAGGACGACCAGGAGGAAATCCCTCCCGGGGGGCGCCCTCCAGAAATGTCCCGGGCTCCGGACCGAGAGCACCGTGAAGATGCCGAAGTAGAACAGGAGCTCGAACCCGAGCGTGTCGAGCTCCGAAGCATTCGAGGTGAGCTTCGGCACCAGGTGGCGGAGGAGAACGAGGAGGAGGAGCGACTCCCCGAGCGCGAGGACGCCCACCATCATGCCGGTGAGAAGGAGGGGGGCCATCCGCCAGGAGGTCGGCGCGCTCGAGCCGGAGGCCCGGTCGGTGGCGAGGGAGAGCATGACGAAGTCCACGGAGAGGAGGAGCAGGACGACGTCGAAGGGGGTCACCACGAACGTCCCGAAGAGGAGGAAGGCGAGGACCACGAAGACCGCGATCTGGAAGGTCTTGACGATCTTGCTCAGGACCCACGTCACGACCCGTTGGTGGATCTGGCGGCCGATGCGGACCATCTGGACCATGGGCTCGAGCCCGGGGCGGGTCAGGACCGCACTGGCGGAGGCCTTGGCCACGTCCGTCGCGGTGCTCACGGCGATCCCCACCTCCGCCTGGGCGAGGGCGGGGGCATCGTTGACCCCGTCTCCGGTCATCCCGACGAGGTGGCCCCGGTGCTGGAGGGCCCGGACGATCCCGAACTTGTCCTCCGGGTAGACCCGGGAGAAGCCGTCCGCCCCCTCGGCCATGATGCCGGCCTCTGCCCAGTCCTTCGCCACGCTCGCGCGGAAGCTCCCCCCGTCGACGATCCGGGACCCGATCCCGACGGACTGCGCCACTTCCGCCGCCACCGCCTGGGAGTCGCCGGTGATCATCCGCACCCCCACCCCCAGCTCCCGGAGCTCGGAGACGAGGGCGCCGGCGTCCTTCCGGGGGGGGTCGCGGATCCCCACGAGCCCGACGATCTCCCAGGGACGGGGGCCGAGCTTCCGCGCAACGGCGAGGGGGCGGGCTCCCCGCTCGGCGAGAGCCCGCACCTGTGCCTCCAGTCCTTCCCTCTCTTCTCCCCCGAGGCCCGCCAGGTCCTCGAGGGCGCCCGGTGAGCCTTTGGTCACCCGGATCTCCGCGTCGCCTTCGCCGAAGAGCGCCTCCGTGCGCCGGGTCGACGGGTCGAAGGGAAGGAAGCGCTTCAGGGGAGGGAGCCGGGAAGGGCCCCGGTCGCGGGCCGCCTGGAGGAAGGCGAGGTCGAGCGGGTCCTGGTCCGCTTCCTGAGAGCAGGCGGCGCCGAGCCGGAGGACGTCCTCCGGGGAGAGGCTCCCGGTCGGAAGGACCTCGGAGACCTCGGCCCGGTTCTCCGTGAGCGTGCCGGTCTTGTCCGTGAGCAAGAGGTCCATGGAGGCGGCGTCCTCGCTGGCGTTGAGCCGGGTGACGAGCACCCCGCGGCGGGCCAGCTCGAGCGCCCCCAGGGCGGTGGCCACGGTGAACATGGCCGGCAGCGCCACCGGGATCGCCGAGATGAGGAGGAGGAGGGCGAGGGGGAGAAGGGGGACGAGCGCGAGTCCCTCGAGCGCGGCTGCGGCGAGGCCGACCGCGAGGAAGGCGGCGACGAGGAGGAGCAGCCAGCGGACCAGCTGGTTGGTGACCTCGATCACGTGCGATCGGGGGTGCGCGCTCCGCACCAGGACCGTGGTCCGTCCGAAGAGCGTCGAGGCGCCCGTGAGGACCACCACGCCGGTGGCCTCCCCGCGGCGGGTGATGGATCCGGAGAAGACGAGGCCGTCCGTCCCCTTCTGCACCGGGGCGGACTCCCCCGTGAGCGCGGACTCGTCCATCTCCACCTCTCCCGAGCCCAGCTTGAGGTCGGCCGGGGCCACGTCCCCCGCCCGGATCCGGACCACGTCGCCGGGGACGAGCTCGCGCGCGGGTCGCGTCGTCCAAGTCCCGTCGCGAAGGACCCGGGTCCCTACCTGCAGGTGCTCGCGGAGCAGCTCCAGGGCCTTTCCCGCCCTCCAGTCCTGGGTGAACCCGAGGACGGCGTTGAAGACGAGGAGGAAGGCGATGATGGCGGCGTCGACGTAGTTCCCCAGGGCGGCCGAGAGGGCGACCGTCACCTCGAGCATCCAGGCCGTGGGTCCCCAGAACTGACGGGCGAGCCGGACCACGGCGGGGGTGGTCCGCTCCGGGACCTCGTTGGGGCCCGAGACCGCCCGGCGCCGTCCCACCTCCTCGGTGGCAAGCCCCCTCTCCGGGTCGGACCGGAGCCTTCGCAGTGCCTCGGAGAAGGGAACGGATGTCCACTCCTTCGCCCCTCCCCCGGATGGGGGAGGAGATGGGGCGGACGGCGAAGGCTCACGGGCCGGGGAAGGGTTCATGTGTGGTGCCGGGAAGGGCACGGTGCGAAAAGGTGAACCCCCCGGGCCGGGCGGGAGATCTCGAGCGCTACTTCGGAGGTTCGAGACTTTGGTTATGGGGTTAGCAGTCCCGGACTTCGAAGAT
>JAKATE010000075.1 GCA_021828085.1 Thermoplasmata archaeon
CTGCCGCAAGCCGGCCAGGCCGACGACCACGACCCCCAAGTTGCCCGAGACGAAGGCGACGAGGGCCGAGGCGGTGTGGACGGTCCGGTTGACGTCCTCCGGGGAGAGGCCAACGCCGATCGCTCCCGCGCTCCCGAGGAGGAGCAGGACGATCCCCACGTCGCGGACCCTTCCTCCGGGAAAGCCCTCCCGGACCAGGAGCGCCCCTGCGAGGACGAGCAGCCCGAAGAGGACGATGGAGACGTTGAAGACCTCGTGCCACGGCGAGCAGATCACGCGCGAGTCGAGCGTCCCGCAGTGGACCGCGCCGAGGTCGCTGATGAAGTTCGACAGGAGGCTGTACGGGGGCGTGCTCCCGGAGCGCAGGAGGTCCCAGCCGATCTGGGTGACGGCCATCCCGAGGAAGAACTCCACCGCCGCCACGAGCCAGAGGAGCCCGCCGGTGCGCACGACCCGGGCGCTGCCCCCGGGTGAAGAGCTCCCTGACGCCTTTGCCACCTGTTCACCCGGGCTCCGGCGACGGAGACCGCCGGCGCACGTGGGAGGGCCGTCTTAAGCGTTGCCCCGAAACGCCCCCGATGCCGCCCCCGATGCCCCCTCCCGACCACGGCGCACCGGTGGGACTTTCCGCCGGGACCTTCTCCCCCGCCAGGATGGCCGGGCTCGTCGAGACGCTCGCGGCGGGGGTCCTGCTCGGCTTCTCCCTCGCCGCCCCGCCGGGCCCAATGAACGCCCTCATCGCCGCGAACACCGTCCACCGGGGACGCGGGGCCGGGACGCTCACGGGGCTCGGCGCCCTCAGCGCCGATGCGGTGCTCGGCTTCCTCGTGCTGGGCCTGGGCGCCTCGCGCTGGCTCAATCCTTACCGGATCGAACTGGACCTCCTCGGGGCCGGGGTCCTCTGCCTCTTCGCGTTCCAGATCCTCCGCCCCCGCCAAGCGCCGGCGACCCCCGTCGGATCGACGCGTTCCCCGTACCTGCTCGGCCTCGGGCTCGGGATCTCGAACCCCTACCAGGTCCTCTGGTGGCTCACCGCAGGGCTGGCCCTGGTCGCCACGGGGGGCGCCGTGCTCCTCCTCGGGCTCTTCGGCGCCATCGGGATCTGGATCGTCTCCTTCCCCCTCGGGCTCCATTGGATCTCGGCCCGCCGCCCGAGGGTCCAGCAGTCCCTGACGGTGGGGTCCGGGGTCCTCCTCCTGGGCTTTGCCGCACTGCTGGTGCTCCTCGCGCTCCTCTGACCCGGGCACAGGCCCGGGGCGGCCCCCGATCAGAGGAGCGCGCTCAGGACCATCCGGAAGAGCTCCGGGTAGGTCGGGGAGCTCGGCGGAGTGACGGGGTGCGCCCCGGCGTTCGGTCCGACCACGAGGGCCCGGAAGATCCAGAGCCCCGCGATGATCAGCACCATCAGCATCGTGAACAGGATCCCGACCGCGATGAAGCTCTCCGAGTACGGGTCGAGCCACCAGGGCACCCACGAGCGCTTCTGGGCGGAGGCCGAGGCCATCGGCTGCGGCCACGGTCGGGGAAGGTCTTAACGCTGTGGGGGGAGAAGACCCCCCGGCGAGACGCCGGGCCCTCCCCGCTGCCCGAGCGGGAGCCGGCCGGCCAGACGGAAACGGTAGAGCCGCCCCAGGTGGCGCAGATAACGGAGGACCTCGGCGGCCCCCATCTTGCTCTCCCCTTCCCGGCGGTCCCGGAACTCGAAGGGGATCTCACGGACGGGGGCCGGGCGGCAGCGGGCGAGGATCTCCAGGGCGATCTTGTAGCCGACCGGGTCGAGACGGGCACGGGAGAGGACCTCCCGGTCCACGGCGAAGAACCCGCTCATGGGGTCCTTCACGGGCGTGAGCGGGCGGGCGAGGAGCGTCGCGCCGCGGCTCAGGAGGCGGCGGCGCAGCGGCCAGCCGCGGGTGCTCCCGCCGCGGATGTAACGGCTCGCGAGGGCCATCTCGCAGCGCCCCGAGAGCACCTCGTTCACCAGCGAGACGACGAGCTCGGGCGGGTGGCTCCCGTCCGCGTCGAGGACGAGGGCGACGCGGCCCCGGGCCTCCCAGAGGCCCCGGAGGATCGCCGAGGCCAAGCCGCGCTCGCCCGAGCGGACGATCACCCGGAGTGGGCCGGGGATACCGGAGTCCCGGGCGGCCTGGGCGGTGCCGTCGGGGGAGTCATCGTCCACGACGAGGATCTCCCAGCTCCAGGGCTGTCCCTGGAGTCTCTCCGAGAGCTGGCGGAGGAGCGGAGGAAGGGAGAGCCTCTCGTTGTACGTCGGGAGGACCAGCGTCACCCCCGGCGGCGCGTCGGCCGGGAGGGAACCTCCCCCGCGGGGGACCTCGTGGCTGCCGAGCATCGTCAGGGGAAGGATGCCTTCCCCTCGCATTAATCCCTTTACGGCAGGAACCAGTCGCGCCGGGCCAGCCCCTCGGCCAGGGAGACCTTCGCCTCGAGGCCGAGGACCGTCCGCGCGCTCCTGACGTCCGCGAAGGAGGAGACGGTGGGGTCGCGCGAAGGGTCCACCGAGACCGGTTCGAGGTCCGGGCGGCCCAGGGCCTCACAGGCGAGCTCGGCCGCGTCCCGGATCGTCACCGGGACCCCCGTCCCGACGTTCACCACCGTCCATCGGCCCACCCGCCTCTCCAACGCGCGCTCGAAGGCGTCCACGGCGTCGTCCACGTGGAGGAAGTCCCGGGCGAGCTCCCCGGTGCCGGGGACCTGCGGAGGACGGCCGGCCGCGATCTCCTCCCCGAAGCGGGTGAGGATACCGGGGTGGTGGGACCCTCGCCGACCCCGGCCATAGACGTGGAAGAGCCGGAGGGCGACGACCTGGGAGGGACCGCGCTCGGCGTAGGTGCGTCCGAGGAGCTCCCGGGCCGCGTACGCGGCCCCCCGGAGCCCCACGGGCCCCAGCACCCGCTGCTCGGAGAAGGGCGGGGCTCCCGCGTTGCCGTACACGGAGGCGTCGGAGGCGAGGACGATCCGGGGGACCCCCGCCGCCGTGGCGGCGCGGAGGAGGGAGAGGGTTCCCAGGACGTTCGAGCGGTAGCCCTCCACGGGAGCCTCGGGGGGGACGTCACGCGCCGCGAGGTGGACCACCGCTTGGACCCCCGAGGTGAGCTGCGGCAAGGTCCCGACCTCCTCCACGTTCCCGACGATGAGGGAGGGGAAGCGGGGGGAGTCGCGGGCCCCGGGAGCGCTCAGGTCGTCGATCCCGCGGACCTCGGCTCCCCGGGCCTGGAGGGAGCGGACGAGGGCCCGGCCGAGGAAGCCCTGGGCACCGGTCACGAGCACGGGGGTCGGGAGGGTCATGTTTCGCTCCTGGCTCCGGGCCGCAGGGATCGGCCGCGTCGAGGTGGAGGCTTAATTCCTGCTCTCGAAATGAACTCGTCGCCCATGGAGGGACCGGCCGGAGCGACCCAGCCGCCCGCCGCCCCCTCCGCTCCCCTCCCGCGAGGGGCGGCTCCCGTGGGCACGGTCCACTCCCTCCGGAGCCTCGGGCAGGGCTCGCTCCTCTCCCTCATCGGCCAGATCTTCCTCGTGGGCGCGCTCTTCGGGGTGCGCGTCCTGATGGTCCGCGACCTCTCCACCGCGAGCTGGAGCGCGCTCGTCATCGCGCTCGCGTTCGTGGGCCTGGTCGGGGCCTTCGGAGCCCTCGGGCTCCAGCAGGCGGTGGCCCGGCAGCTCGCGCACACCGTGGAGACCCGCCGGCGGCGCGACCTGGTGGTGAACTCCCTCCTGCTGAGCCTGCCCGCCGCCGGGATCGCCTCGGCGGCGATGCTCCTCGCTGCCCGTCCCCTCGCCCCCTATCTCGGGGGGGCCGCCATCGTCCCCGCACTGGAGTTCTTCGCCGGCTATCTGGCCGTCACCACGGTGAGCGGCCTCCTCGCGGCCTTCTTCCAGGGGAACGAGGACGTCATCCCCAACACGCTGTTCAACCAGGTCCTCAACCCCGCGCTGGCCCTGATCTTCCTGGTCATCTTCCTCCAGGAAGGCCTGGGCCTCACCGGTGCCCTCCTCGCCTACCTCCTTAGCGCCCTCGCCGCGCTCGTGGGGTTGCTCGTGTACACCCTCTCCCCGCGCGGAAGGCCTTGGAACCACCCGCTCGACCCCCGTCGGGTCCAGGGGCAGGACTACCCCACCGATACCCCCGCAGCCCTGCTCAAGTTCAGCCTCCCGCTGGCCGTCGTCGCCATCGCCACGGCGACCGTGGGGACCGCCGACACGCTCATCCTGGGGGCCCTCTCCCCCGATCCCCTGAACGCTGTGGCCGCCTACGGGGCGGTGCTCCCCATGGCCCGGCTGGTCGGGCTCGGGGCCGCCTCGCTCGGATACATCATGCTCCCGGTCGCCTCGCACCTGCACCGCGTCGGGGACATGGAGGAGCTCCGGCGCAGCTACACCACCATCACGAAGTGGATCCTGCTGGTCTCCCTGCCCTTCTTCCTGCTCTTCTTCTTCCTCCCCACCCCGTCCCTCGCCCTGGTCATCGGGGCGAAGGTCTCCAACCCGACCTACGCCCAGGCGCCCCTGCTGCTGCAGGTCACCGTGCTCGGCATGTTCCTCGCCACGCTCACCGGGCCGGCCTCCGCCGTGCTGATCGGGCTCGGGAAGCTCCGGCTGCTCCTCTACGACACCGTCGCGAGCGCCGTCACCGACGTCCTCCTCTCCGCGGCCCTCGTCCCCTTCGTGGGGGCGCTGGGGGCGGCCATCGCCTTCGCCAGCGCCACTGCCCTCCTGCCGGTCCTCTGCGTCACCCAGACGCAGCTCCTCGAGCGCATCCACCCTTTCCACTCCGTCCTCGTCCGACCCCTGCTCAGCGTCACCGTTCCCGTGGGGGCGCTGCTCCTCTGGATCTCGTACATGGGGTGGCCGCTCCCGGGCCTCTGGCTCCCGGGGCTCTTCGGGGTCCTCTTCCTGGGCTACCTCGTGGCGATCCCCGCCACGCGCAGCCTGGAGACCGAGGACGGCCACCTGCTGGACATGTTCGAGTCGTACCTGGGGCGACGGCTCGACCTCATCCGCCGGCTGGGGTCCCGTTTCGTCGGGCGGACCCGAGAGGGTCCCTGACCCGGGGAAAGCTCAAAGGTTCCCGGCGGCCGGGGGAGGCCATGGTCCTCGAGTTGCCCCCGGGGGAGGTCCGTGCCCGTCTGCGCGACGGCCGCGCGGCCCCGGCGCTCCTCGACATCCGCGAGCCCTGGGAACGCGAGCAGGCCCGCATCGAGCCTTCGCTCTTCATCCCCATGGAGGAGATCCCGGACCGCCTTTCGGAGCTCCCGCGGGACCGGCCGCTGGTGGTCTACTGCCACCACGGGCTGCGCTCCTACGTGGTGGCGGACTACCTCGAGCGCCAGGGCTTCTCCCCCGTGGCGAGCCTGCGCGGCGGGATCGATGCCTGGGCCGCGCTCGTCGACCCGTCGGTCGGCCGGTACGGCTAGTCTCATCTCCCGGCCGGACTGCCGGCCCGGGTGCCCCGCGCCTTGCTCCTGGGAGCGAGCTCCCAAATCGGCCTCGACCTGCTCCGGCGTCCACCGGTCGGCTGGAGCTTCGAGGGGGCGGGCCGGACCGACCCGCGCCCGTGGGGGGCGGGCCTCTCCCGCTTCCACCTGGTCGATCTCTCCGACGAGAGGGCGGTCCGGACGCTGCTCGGGAGCACGGACTCCGAGGTCTGGATCAACCTCGCCCGACAGGGGGAGGAGCCCTTCCCCTGGCCCCGCGCCGACGCCCGGGCCCCACCGGCGGGGCCCAACCCCACCGATCCCGCCTGGAGGGTGAACGCCGAGCTGCCGGGCTGGCTCGCCCAGGAGGCGAAGCGGCGCGGCCGCTACCTGGTCCACCTCTCCAGCGATGAGGTCTTCGACGGGAGCGGGGGGCCGTACGCCGAGGAGGACCCCCCGGACCTGCGCTCGACGACCCTCTCCCGCGTCGGGTACGCCCGCGGGCTGGGCGAATCCCAGGTCTATGAGTCGGAGGGCCCCCGGGCGATCCTGCGGGTCTGTCGGCCGTACGGTGCGCGCCACCCGGCGCGCCCCGACTGGCTCGAGCGCCTCTGGCGGGACCTCTCCGAGGGTCAGGCCCCGCCGCTCTCCCCACCGGAGTTGCTCACTCCCACCTACGTCCCGGACGTCACCCTCGTCCTTGGCGCGCTTCTCGAGCGACGGCCTTCCCGCCTCTACCACGTGGCCTCCCCTGAGCTCATCCCCTCCGCAGGAATCGCCCGGGCCCTCCAGGTCGAGTCCGGTCGGGAGCCCCTCGGACCGGCCGCCCCTCTGGAGCCGGGGATCGAGCCGATGCGCTGGGGGCTCAGGATCCGGGAGGTCCACAAGCTCGACGTGCGGCCCCTCTCGTTCCGGGAGGGCCTGCGGAGCCTCTTCGGAGGGGCCGCGGGACCCGTGCGGTCAACCCCACGGTAGGCGGTCAGTTACTCGCCCGGGCAGGAGCCTCCCGGGGGGGCCCGGAGCGGAGCAGCGGGTCGTAGCGGTGGTCCACCCGGGCGAGGATCGACTCCACCCGCTCGCGCGTCACCACGATGTTCTCCAAGCACTGCCGGAGCGTGGGGAGGACCGGGCGCCGGGAGGGGCCCGCCAGCTCCCCCTCCCCGACGCCCGGGGTCTGCCCGAGCGCGGCGAGGAGCAGCCGTTCGTCGGTGAACGCGTACAGGAAGGGGTACACCCGGCACTCTGCGGTGAGCGTCCGGAGCAGTGTCTCTCCCCTGGGGGCGCCCCGCCAGACGCCGTGGACGAAGACCAGTTCGTCGGCCCGACGCCCGTGGAACGGGGGCAGACGGGCCGGGTCGGGCAGGACCCGGCGACGCACACATCCGAGCTCGAGCAGCTTTCGCTGCGAGCGCGGGAGGCTCGGGGGACCGAGCCGGTGGCTCGGGCGACCCCGCTCTTCAGCGTTCCGGGGGGAGGAGACGAGCTGGTAGGCGGCGTTCCAAACCGAAGGGGACCGGACCACCGGCACCCGTGGAGCCCCGGGCCGGCCTGAGAGCGAGAGGCTCCGGGGATACGAGACCGTCCCGGTCTGCTCCCCGAGATGCGCGAGCAGCCCCTCATAGTCGAAGTAGACCGGAAGCCCGCGCCCCTTGAGGTCCACCTGGAGCTCGGTGAGTTCCTGGGCCGAGCCCTCCGGAACGGAGGAGGAGCGGGAGGGTGCCGGTGGGGGCCCCCCGCGTTCCAGGCTCACGCAGAAAAGCGACTGCGGGCTCTGCCAGAGGACCACGGTCCCCTCGTTCCCGGAGAGCCGGCGGACGAGCTCCTCCTGGCGATCGGCGTAGGGCCGGGCCAGGAGGAGACGGGCCCATCCGTAGTCGAAGGCCACGGGGTCCGGGAGGTACCGGTCCCGGATCCAACCCTCCTCGTAGGCCCTCCGCCGCGCCGCATGATAGGTCGAGCGCGCAAGGCCCGTGCGGGCCAGCCGGACCCGCTCGCCCTCCCGGTCCTCCGCGAGGAGGGCCTGGAGGACCCGGACCTCCGTCTCCGTCAGCTCCCGCAGTGTATGCCTCCCGACGGGGTGCGACACCCTCGCACACCGTCCAGAACGACCCTGCGTTGATGGAACCGCTGTTCATGTAAGGGTATCGGGCTTAGCGACAGCCGAGGGACCCGGTGCTCGCTCGGCAAGGGAGAAGGGGTCTACGCGCGGGACTCTGGGCGGTCCCGGTCCTGCTCCTTGCCCTCGGGCTTCCGCTCGGCTCCGCCACGCCGCTCTCCGCCCCCCCGGGAACGCCCTGGGCGTATGCCGGCAACTCCTCGGTGAGCACGACGGTCGGGGTCAGCGGACCGCAAGGGGGGAACTTCTCGGTCCAGGGCTCCTTCGGAACCGCGGCGACCTTCCTCCAGACCAACGGGACCGAGGGGAACTACACCGTCAACGCCAACAGCACCGTCGGTTTCGTCTTCAACGCGTTCCTCTGCGCGAGCCCCTGCCTCTCGAGCTCCCCGTCGGTCCAGTTGATCGTTCACGCCTGGCAGCGCGAGGAGGCCGTGCTCAACCTCACCGACCGAGGCAGCGTGAGGACCGCGGCCGGCGCGGTGGGGGCGGATTCGATCCTCTCGAGCCACCTGGCCGAACAGGAGAACCTGACGGAGGTGCTCTCCTGGCGCTCGACCCCCTCCGGCCCGCTCGAGTACGTGTACCGTACCGCCCAGATCTTCCTCACGGTGGACCTCTCCTTCGGCTACCCGGGACTGGGGATCACCCCCACCTCGCTCACCAGCGGGGAGAGCTGGAACTCCTCCGTGCCGGCCTCCCTGCGCGGCTCCTACCATACGACCTGCTTCATCGCCGCGCAGACGACCAGCAGCTTCACCTCCGAGGACTGCGGGCCGGGGAGCGGCACGTTCAATGCGCCGGCCTCCTTCTCGCTCACCGGCCGGGTGGTCGGGACCGGGTGGGTCTCGTCCAGCCAGAGCGTCGTGCAGAGCGTCAGCTCGACTCCCTCCTTCGATCTTGTCGACGGGTTCTTCCTCACCCCCCGCTCCACCGATCTCTTCGGGGACGTCGGGTTGGGGACGACCCTACCGTCCCCCTACCAGCAGGTGGGGACCTCGGCCCTCGCCTGGCTCGGCTCGGCGGGGCACCTGGGGCTGGTCGCTTCGACCACCGTCTTCTCCCCTCACCTGCCGGGCAGCCAGCCGACCGACTCGGGGCTCCCGCTCCCCACCGCCACCCCCGAGGTATCGGGACTCGGGAGCTACGCGGTGGAAGCGAAGCCCACCTCGACGCAGCAGGCGACCAACCAGTCCTGCTCCCTCGCCCCGGGATGCACGGGGATCACCCCTTCGCCGACGCCGGTCACCCACCCGGGCTCGCCCTTCCCCTGGGGCTGGGTGGGGCTCGGGGTCGCCGTCCTTGCGGTCGCCGTCATCGCTGTCGTCGTCGCGGTCGGACGGCGCCCCCGGGCCCCGATCCGCACCCCGCCCTCGGAGGAAGCCGCCTCGGGGGAGGTCCTGCCCCCGCTCTCCGAGGCGGCGGAAGAGGACGATCCGCTCGGTCGGCTCTGGTAGCCCGAAACCGGGGGCTCACGCCCCGGTCTGGACCCAGAGCACGGCGATCCAGACGATCAAAAGAGATCGG
>JAKATE010000076.1 GCA_021828085.1 Thermoplasmata archaeon
GAGACCTGCAAGGCGGCCCGCGAGGTGGACCGGGCGATCTCCCACCGGACGATCGAGCAGCTCTGTGCCGCCGAGGGCCATCCGAGCCGTTGCCCCCACGGGGAGCCGATCCCGGCGTGCAAGGGCTCCGCCCGGCAGGGCTAGGGGGGGATCGTGTCGTTCTGGAGCCTGCTCCTCTCGCTCTTCAACGGGGTGCATCCCACCGGGCTCACCATCCCGGTCATCCTGGGCATCGGTTTCCTGCTCGGCCTCCTCCACGGCGCCACCCCGGACGAGCACACCTGGCCCATCACCTTCAGCTACTCCATCGGCAGCTACAGCAGCCGGGGCGGGGCCAAGGCGGGACTCGTCTTCTCCACGGGGTTCACCGTCCAGCGGGCGATCCTCACGGCCCTGGGCTTCCTCGGCCTGGCGGCCATCTACGCGGCGTACAACCTGGACGGGTACGTCTACCTCCTGGTGGGGTTCGTGATGTTCGTGGCGGGCTGGTACCTGCTGCGCGGCTCGGACATCCACCTGCCCCTGGACGAGGCGATGGAGCGGCTGCTCGGACGGTTCTTCCGGGACCACACGCACCACACCTATGACGTCCGGGCGAGCCCCTCGGCCGAGGCGGAGGCGAAGCCGGTGCCCCTGCGCATGGCGGCGGTGCACGGGTTCGTGGCGGGCTGGGGCGTCGGCGGTTTCGCGGTCATCCTCATCTTCATCCTCGCCCCCCAGATGCCCAACGTCTACTGGGCGGCCCTCGTCGGCGCGATGTTCGGCCTGGGCACCATGGTGATGCAGATCATCACCGGGGCCCTCTTCGCCCGCCTCGCCCGGCTGAAGAAGCTCTCCAACGCCCAGATCCAGCGCATCGGGCGCCGAACGGCGGCGCGGACCCTCTACCTCGGGGGCCTGGCGTTCATGGTCGTGGGGGCCGTCGTCGCCGGGTTCCCCTGGCTGGACAGCTACTACCTCTCCACGGGCACCCCCGTCCCCAACCTCAACCAGATCGGCTACGCCACCGTGCTCATCGTGCTGGTCGTCGGGGTCATCGGCGGGTCGAGCCTCTGGAGGGCGTACCGGGAGACGGTGAGTTCGAACCTCCGCGCCCGGCCTCCCGGGACAGGATCGGCTCCCCCGCTGGAAGGGCGGCAGCCCTCCGAACCTCCCCGGACCGACTGAGCGCCGGGACCGGAGGTCCCTCCCTCCAGGGCCGGCTCGGCCCACTCGCGGAGGGCGGGGGAGGTTGTTATGTAGGGAAGTCTTCCCTGGACCGGTGCCACGGAAAGATGGAGGGGTTCTCACAGCAGCGGATCCGGGGGAACCCGGATCCCTGGAGACGCTCCGCGCGCCTTCCTGACCCTGCCGAGGGATCGGACGCGCGACGGCCCCCCCCATGACCCCGGAACCGCGCGCCCCTCTCCCCTCGCTCGTGGCCGTGACCATCCGACGGGCGGTGGTGGCCGGCCGACTCTACCTGGCCCTGGGGACCGCCCTGGCGCTCCTCCTGGCCCTGGTGCTCCTCCGCTCCAAGAACGGCGTCTTCGCGGCCACCTTCCCGCTCGAGCTCCCCCTCTTCGCCTCGCTGGGAGCCATGGGGGGACTCATGCTCTTCGTCTCGGACCGGGGGAAGGGCGTGCTGGAGTACATGATCGCCTATGGGATCCGCCCGTGGGCCCTCTTCGCGAACTTCCTCTTCGCGGCCGTGGCCCTCGCCACCCTCGTCCTCGGCTCCGCCCTCCTGGTGGGAATCGGCGCCTACCTCGCAGCGGGGAACACCCTCACCTGGGACCTCGAACAGTCGCTGCTCCTCTACAGCATCCCCATGACCTACGCGGGGGTGCTCTTCTCCTCGGTCGCGGGCATGATCTGGTCGACCCTTTCCACCCCCCGGGCGGGACTCAACAGCCCGGCAGGGGTGGCCCCGCTGCTCGCGGTGGCCCCTCCCGTCCTGGTGCTGGTCATCGCCGAGGCGGCGCCCCGGGCCGAGTACTACGACATCACCGCTTCGGCGGCGGCGGCCTTCCTCGTCGTCGTCGTCGTCCTGCTCGTCGCCGCCGGTCGCATCATGGGGCGGGAGCGCTTCCTTTCGCCGATGTAGGGTCTCCCCATGAGCGCACTTTTGGGGTCCGCTCCTTCCGCCCCGGAGGCCGCGGGCCTGGGGCTGAGCTGCCAGCGCTTGAGCTCGGGCTACCACCGCGTCAAGGTCCTCGACGACGTGACCTTCTCCGTACGCGAACCTTCGGTCTACGTGGTGCTCGGGCCCAACGGCGCCGGCAAGACCACGCTCTTCCGGACCCTGGCCGGCATCCTCGAGCCCCTTTCGGGTTCGGTCTCCATCGACGGAAGGCCCCTGGAGGAGCAGGCGACCCGGGACCGGCTGCACTTCCTCTCGCACATCGACGGGATCCCGGACGGTCTCCGGGTGGAAGAGGCCCTGAGGCTCTACGCCTCCATCCTGCACGCCTCGGAGCGCGACGTGGACCGGGTGGTGGAGACGCTCGCGATCGGTCCGCTGCGCCAGAAGTTCTTCTCCGAGCTCAGCGCGGGGCAGAAGAAGCGCGTCTCGGTGGCGCGGATCTTCCTCCGCGAGCGGGACTACTACCTCCTGGACGAGCCCACGGCGAACCTCGACCCGAAGGTGGCCATGGAGATCCGCGACCTGGTGCTCAAGCTCAGCCGGCAGAAGGTGGTGCTCTACTCCTCGCACAACCTGTTCGAGGCGAGGGAGATCGGGACGTACGTCCTCGCGCTCAAGGGAGGGAAGCTCGCCCTCTTCGATCGGATCGCCGACCTACGCTCCTCGCACTACACGGTCGGCGTCCGGGCCTACCAGGGGGAGGAGCTGCTCCCCGCGTCCAACCTGCGGGGGGACTACCACCTCTACGAGCTCTCCGGGCCGGAGGAGGTGGCGGGGCTGGTCCGCGACCTCGAGACCCGGGGGGTGAAGCTTCGGGAGGTCCGCGAGATGGGGAATCCCCTCGAGGATCTCTTCACCTGACCTCGAGCCGGTTCCCCTGTCCGACCCTTCACCGGGCCGGGTCGGAGGAGCGAGGGGAAGGGGGTGAGGCGACCTTGGGCGGTCTCCCCTTGAGAGGGTAGGTCACCCATGACGTACATAGTTTATGCATTGGCTCTTTATATTCACAGGCCGGGGTTCCGGCCCCGATGACGGAGTCGGAGGTGAGCGGCGACGTGGATCGGGCCATCCTCCAGCCCCTCGACGATGCCCGGGTGAGCCGCTTCCACTGGAAGACCATCCTCATCGCCGGGATGGGGTTCTTCACCGATGCGTACGACCTGTTCGTCATCGGAGTGCTGGTGGCGATGTTCGCCTTCTACCAGCCCTTCGGGATCCCCGGCACCCTGGTGAGCCTCCCGTTCTTCGGGACCCTCGCCCCGATCACCGGGCTCGGTCTGCTCGGGGCCTCCGCCATCTTCGGAGCCGCCCTCGGACCGTTCATCTTCGGGCGGCTGGGCGACCTGCTGGGCCGCAAGACGATCTACGGCCTGGAGATGCTCATCCTGGTGGTCGGGGCGCTCCTCTCTGCCCTCGCCTGGAGCCTGGCCTCCCTGATCCTCTTCCGGTTCTTCGTCGGCATCGGGATTGGCGGGGACTACCCGATGAGCTCCACCATCATGAGCGAGTACTCCAACGTCAAGAGCCGGGGCCGGCTCGTGGGCACAGTCTTCGCCATGCAGGGCTTCGGCCTCCTTGCCGGGGTCGCCCTCGCCATCGGTCTCCTGGCCGCCTTCCCGACCTCCCTCGCGATCATCTGGAGGGTCCTCCTCGGCGCGGGCGCCGTGCCGGCCGCCCTGGTGTACTACTGGCGTCGCCGCCTCCCGGAGACCCCGCGCTACAGTCTTCACGTGCAGGGCAAGGCGAAGGAGACCGCCCAGCTCGTGGGCCGGGTCACCGGGGTGTCCGTGAGCTCCCAGGCGAGCGCGGCGCAGGTCCACGCCCACCGCGGCTCCTACGCTGACTTCCTCCTCCGCTACTGGCCCCTGGTCCTGGGAACGGCCCTGAGCTGGTTCCTCTTCGACATGTCGTTCTACGGCACCAGCATCTACACTCCGACGCTGCTGAGCTCGCTCAGCCTGAGCTACTCGCCGGGACTGACCGCGGTCCAGCATCTCATGGTCGCCGAGGAGTACTCGGCGCTCATCGCCATCGCCTTCACGATCCCCGGGTACTGGATCGCCGTGGCCCTCATCGACCGGGTCGGCCGTAGGACCCTCCAGACCGTGGGCTTCGGTGTGATGGCCCTGGTGTTCGCCGTCCTGGGATTCAACCCGGGCCTGATCGGCCTCGCGGCCCCCTTCGTGGTCCTCTACGGGCTCACCTTCCTCTTCGGGAACCTCGGTCCCAACACCACGACCTTTATCGTACCTACCGAGGTCTTCCCGACGCAGTACCGCGCCACGGGCCAGGGTTTCGCCGCCGGATGCGGGAAGATCGGAGCGGCCATCTCCACGTTGTTCTTCGGGGCCCTCCTCACCCTCTGGCATCCCGGGGGGATGATGCTCTTCCTCGCCCTGCTCGCTACGCTGGGCCTGGGGGTCACGCTGGCCCTGATCCCCGAGACGAAGCGGCGTTCGCTCGAGGAGCTCACCGAAGGGGCGCCCGCCCCGGAGAAGATGGGCTCCACGGCCCCCCAGTTCGCGCACTAGGGCCTCGGGTCGGGGCTTCCCCTCGCCCCTACGTCAGGAGGACATCCCCGCGCGAGAGGATCTCTGCCACCTCGGGACGGAGGATCTCCATGGGGAGCTTCTCCCCCCGGGCGAGGGCCGCGCGGATGCGCGTCTGGCTCGTGTCCAGATGCTCAGAGGCCGGATGGCCGCAGGTCTTGGGGGTGGCCATCCACCCGCAGCGGCGGCAGAAGAACGTCTCGGCGAACTTGATGGGGCGGACGCCGATGTCGTACTCGTCGAAGATCCGCTGGCAGGCGTACGGCTCGTAGTACTTTCCCACGCCGGCCTGGTCCCGGCCGACGATGAAGAGACCGCAGCCGTAGTTCTTCCGGACGATGGCGAGGAAGAGCGAGGCCTTCGGCCCGGCGTAACGCATGGTGATGCTCAAGGAAGCCAGCAGCACGCGGTCGGGCGGGTAGTAGTGGTCCACCAGGACCCGGTACGCCTCCAGAATGACCTCCGGCCGGTAGTCCCCCTTCTTGAGGCGCCCGAGCACCGGATGGACGAAGAGCCCGTCCACGTCGTCCCGGTCCAGCGTGCAGCGCTGCAGGTACTCGTGGGCCGTGTGCGGCACGTTGCGCGTCTGATAGGCGGCGACGTTCTTCCAGCCCCGGCGGGCGAACTCCTCGCGGGTCTCCGCCGGGGTGAGCTCGAACGGCCCGGTGGGGTGGTCGAGGCGCCGCAGGAGGTCCACCGGCCCGGCCAGGGCGGTCTCCCCGAGGGCGAGGAGGTCGGCCACGTTGGGGTGCGCAGGGTCGGTGGTCCCGTAGGTCCCCTGCGCCAGCCGCGAGCGGTCGAAGTGGAACTTCTCCTCGATGTGGAGGAGGGCGAAGGGATCCCCCTTCGGGTCGGTGAGCAGGGCCTCGTCCCCCGCCTGGAGGCCCGCCACCACGCGCTCCTGGTCGGGCCCGGTGGGGGTCAGGAGCATGGGAATGCTCCAGGGCAGGTCGTTGAGGAGCCGCCCGCGGGTGAGCACCGACTCCAGCTCCGCCGATCCCTGGAAACCTTCGAGGGGGCTATAGGCCCCGACCCCGATCTTCTCGGCATCGTAGATCTGGTCGACGAAGGGCGTCAACCTCGGGAGGGCGTGCTCCTCGGAGAGGCGGCGCTCGCGCTCCCTATCGGAGACGACCCGGTCGACAAGACGCCCTCCGTGGGGGACGGGGATCATGGCCCCTCTGGGGGTGGCGCATCCGCG
The DNA here is from genome assembly GCA_021828085.1 of Thermoplasmata archaeon. Taxonomy (GTDB): domain Archaea; phylum Thermoplasmatota; class Thermoplasmata; order Lutacidiplasmatales; family UBA184; genus JAKATE01. Next base: position 5,876 of record JAKATE010000076.1, read on the forward strand.
CGGAGTATTTGCCTATGGACTCCCCTCCGACGGGTCCCACGGGCTCCACTGGGCTGAGGGCCGTCCCCGGCCTCCGCCGTCGGGCCTGCCGTCCCGAGGGGGAGTGGGAACAAGTGATATCTCCTGCCTCGACCTCCCCCGGCCGACGAATGGCGGCCCCAGGGGACGGTTCGCAGCCGGTCGATCTCACCTCCTTCGACCGGGAGATGAACGCCAAGGTGCTGAAGTACGGCTCCCGAGAGGACCGCAAGTGCCCGCGGTGCGGCGAGATCGGGTACCGCCGCGTGGCCGATTCCGAGATGGTGGCGCTGTTCGCCTGCCGACACTGCGGCTTCCAGCAGCAGCAGCTCCACGAGGCTGTTCCGGATCCTTCCCCTCCCTTCCGGGAGTATCGGGAGGGGCGAGGGTTCCGTGCGGCGGCGGAGGAGTCGGACGCTGCGGACGCGCACCCCCGGGACCCATGAGCGGGCCACGTTCGACGTCGGGTTCCCGGGTCCGCCGCGGCCGGACGGAACGCCTGCCCCTCGTTCGGCGTGGGCGGCACCGGAGCTCGGCGGACCCCATCGATCCGCTGGACGTGGCCATCTTGACCGCCCTCCAGCAGGACGGGCGGGCCTCGCTGAGGAGGGTGGCACGCCAGGTGGGCGCGAGCGTGACGACCGTGAGCAGCCGCGTCCGGAACCTCGAACGTCTGGGGGTCCTGCAGGGATTCGTCCCCTTGGTGAGCGTCCAGCGTCTGGCCGCTGTCGGACAGTCGCCGGATTGCGCGGTCCTCTTCGTCCTTCCGAGCCGTTCCGGGCCGGGGGAGCTGGAGCGCGTGGCCCAGGAGGTCGCCCAGGAGCCCAATGTCTGCTATCTCTTCCAGCTCAGCGGAACGAACGAGCTGATGGCCCTCGCCTCCTCGCACTCCTCCGAGGAGACCCGGCGGACCATCGAATCCCTCTCGAAGGTGCCGGGGGTCCGGCGCGTGCGCTCCGTGCCGATCCTCCAGGTCCACAAGGAGCGGCCTCGCCATCCTGTGGGTTCGCCCGCGCTCGGGCCGGAGCCGGCGCTGGGCCGCCCGGTCCTGGCGCGCTGAGGCCTACGAAGCCCCTCGGACCGGGAGGAACGGATCGGGCCGGGGGACCATGTCGACGAGACGGGGGAGGCCCACGTGGCAACCTTTATCATGGCACTGCCCCTCTTGCGGCTGGACGATTGTCCAATCCTTCCCATGAGCGTGGTCGCCCACCTTCCGCGACGGGCCCTCTCCCTGACCGAGGAGGAGGCCGAGTCTCCCCCGGCCATGGAGCTCACCGGGCGCCGCCGGATGTCCGCGGAGGAGAAGGCCCTGGCCACCACCCTCTTCGAGGAGTTCCACGCGGACCCCCGGCATGAGGAGTTCGTCCTGGGGTGCCTCAACTGCGGGGAGTGCACTACCGGCTGCCCCGCCGCCCGCTTCTACGATTTCTCCCCGCGGGAGATGCTGCAGATCGCGGCGACGGGGGACCCCACCACGCTCTGGGATGCGATGCAGGAGAAGATCTGGGCCTGCTGTCAGTGTTACACCTGCAACATGCGCTGCCGCTTCGGGAATGACATCGCGGGGATCATCTCCGTCATGCGCGAGCTCTCGGTGACCCACGGGCTGGAGGCGACGCGCAAGACCCTCGCGCCCTTCGGACGTTCCCTGACGCTCCTCATGACCGTGGGGACCCAGGTCTCCTCGGACATGATCCAGCCGGATTTCTTCCGGGACTGGGGGCCCTTCGCCACCGGCTCCGACAAGGTCTGGCACGTGAGCCCCGAGATCATGCGCAGGGCGATCCCCGTGGACGTGCTCCAGACCACGCGCTCGGCCTGGCTGGTCTCGGTGCAGACCTCGCTGGAGCTCTTCCGGATCTACGAGGAGACGGGGGTGCTCGACATGCTGCGCGGGCTCGACCCGGACCTCACGGAGATGCTGGTGGACATCGTCGAGGAACGGCGCGAGGAGTTCGCCGAGGCCCGGGAGCGCTTCGCCCAGGAGCTCGCCGGACAGCGAGGAACCGTGGCCACCTTCACGGGATGAGGAGCGAGGGATGCTGAGCGCGAGCGAGATCCGCAAGGTCGTCGAGGAGCGGACGCACCATCAGAAGGGGACCGGCAAGAAGGTCGTCGATGTCCGGGAGGAGATGGAGAGGCTCGAGGAGCGCGGCGAGCTCATCATCCACCGGATCCGTGCGGCGAACCGTCCCGTCAGCGCCTCCACGCTCTTTGGCTGGACGAAACGGATCCCCACCGACCGGCTCTGGCACCACAAATCGTGCGGACAGTGCGGGAACATCCCGGGCTACCCCTCCTCACTGCTCTGGCTGATGAACGAGACCGGACGGAGCTACCTCAACGAGCCCCACCAGACCTCGTGCACGGCATGGAACTACCACGGCACCGCCACGTCCAATCCCGTCGCGCTGGCGGCGGTGGCGGCGCGGAACTTCCACCGGGCCTACGAGACCGACCACTTCCCCCTGATCCATTGCGGCACGAGCTACGGGGACTACAAGGAGATGCGGAAGCTCCTCGTGGAGAACGCCACGGTACGGGAGAAGGTGCGCTCGGTCCTCCGGAAGATGGGACGCGACCTGGTCCTTCCCGAGGAGATCGTCCACTATTCCGAGTGGGTCCACGCCATGACCCCCGAGATCGTCGCCCGCCAGAAGCACGACGTCCGGGGCATCGTCTCCACGGTCCACGAGCCCTGCCACTACTACAAGATGGTCCCCGAGGACGCCATCTACGACGAGCGGGTGTACGCCGGCCAGCGCCCCGCGGTCCCCACGGGGATCCTGCTGGCGCTGGGGGCGAAGGTGGCCGACTACTCCACCTGGTACGACTGCTGCGGATTCGGCTTCCGCCACATCCTCAGCGAACGGGAGTTCAGCCGGTCCTTCGCCAACCTGCGCAAGATCCGGCCCATGGTCGAGGAGGCCCACTCGGACGTCGCCATCACGAGCGACACCGGCTGCGTCACCACCCTCGACAAGAGCCAGTGGATCGGAAAGGCCCACGGC
>JAKATE010000077.1 GCA_021828085.1 Thermoplasmata archaeon
CGCCGGCCGGGCCCCCCTGGACGCTCCGGCCGAACTGGACCTTCGGGGTCCTTGCCATGGTCTTCATCGCCGAGCTCTTCATGGGGGCCGTGCTGAACCTCGCCCTCGAGCCGGCCCAGTGGGTCGGGGCGATCCCCACGCTCGCGCTCTCGGGCCCCCCCCTGACCGTCCTCGCCCACGCGTTCGAGAACGGCTTCTGGTTCTTCGCGCTCACGGCGGGCTCGACCTGGTACCTGGCCATGATGGGGGCGGAGATGGGGATGCTCGTCGTCTTCAAGTTCCGCGAGACCCGCTCGGGGGAGACGCGGCTGCGCCTGGGCCTCATGCTGGCGAGCTACGCCGCCTTCGTGGTCTGGTTCCCGAGCGTGTACTACTCCCAGATGCTCCCCCACGCCCCCTCCGGCACCAGTGTGCCCCTGCTCGGCTGGAGCATGGGCATTGGGAGCGCAGCCCTTGCCCCCGCGGTCTTCGGGGCGGTCCTCGGCACCTACGTCCTCACCGCCGTCCTCTCCGTCCTCTTCGGCCGGCGCTGGCTCTGCTCGACGTTCTGCTCTGCCCCGCTGATGTTCCAGGGGACGACCATCGACGCCATGAGCTCGTTCAACCGCTCCTCGCCCCTGGCCCGGCGCTATCTCAGCAGCCGCTTCTCGGGGGCCTACTCGGCCACCCTCGGCGTCGTCATGACCTCCCTCGTGGGACTCTCGGTGCTCTCGTACTCGAACACCGCCGGCCTCACCGACGTACGGATCCTCGGGTTGGACCCCACGGTCTTCCTCTACGTCCTCTCCTTCAACGTGATGTGGTACGTGCTCTTCGTGACCATCCCGTACACGGGGAACTACAACTGCGTCACCCTGGGCTGGTGCTACACCGGCATCATCGCCCAGGCGTTCCAGAAGGTCGGCTTCTACAGCCTGCGGGTGAAGGACCGCGAGGTCTGCCGGCGCTGCACCACCCTCGATTGCGCCAAGAAGTGCCCGGTGGGGCTCGTGGACATGCCCGGGCACTTCCGGACCAAGGGCGTCTTCCGCAGCTCCAAGTGCTGCGGCGTCGGGGACTGCGTCGAGGCCTGTCCGTACGACAACATCTACTTCCACGATGTCCGGCACTGGCTTCGGGCCCGGCGGACACCCGTCCCGGTGAAGGAGAAGGCCCGGCTCCCGATGGTGGGCACGCCTTCCCCGGCCGCGACGGCCCGGGAGGGAACGGCAACGACCCGGTAGACCGGTCCCTCCTCGGCGTCGGACCGATCAGACGATGTGGAAGTCCCGGGAGCCCGGGTCGAGCGGCAGCTCAGCGACGCGGGTGACCGTATGGGCGTGGCTCGCTCCCCGGGGGCCCGAGATCCGCTCCCGGAAGTGCTCGAGCCGGCGAGGGTCCCCCTCGGCTTCGATCTCTACCGTTCCGTCGGGGCGGTTGGAGACCCACCCCACGATCCCCAGTCGGTCGGCCGTCTCGACGACGCGCGCCCGGTAGCCGACCCCCTGGACCCGGCCGGTGGCGATCAATCTCCAGCGCTCACGCGCGGGCACGCTGGGCCGAGTCCGCGCGAGGTAGTAGGCTTTCCCCGGTCGGGGCGCGCCTCTTGGGCACGCCCACGCCTCTCCCCTGCGGCGAAACGGTCGAAGCGCTCTCGGTCCCTTGCGGCGGGTTCCCGGGTCCTCCCGACGGTCATCCCGGCGAGCCCCCCGACCGACGGGGGCCGGGAGGGGCTCGGGAGCGGCGCCTTCCCTTTCAGAGGACACCGTAGCGGTCGATCTGGCGTCGTACCCGGTCCAGGAGCGCCGGGGGCTCGAAGGAGAGGCCGTAGCGTCCGAAGTACCGCTCGAGGGTCCCCAGCCCCTTCTCCAACGCGCGGAGCGCCTCGAAGAGGCGCTCCCACGGGGGAGAGCCCAGCCGGTCGATCCGGATCCCCGCGGCGAGATCGATGAACCAGGGATCGCCCTGGAAGACCAGGATGTTGAAGGGGCTCAGGTCCGAGTGGATGATGCCGGCCTCCGCGAGCCCCTCGATCCCGTCCAGGGTCCGATGGAGGAAGCCCTCCGGGTCCTCGAGCTCGGCGTGCTGGAGCATGGGGGCGGGGGTCTCCAGCGTCCCCAGGTACTGCATGGAGAACATGTTCTCCACGCGGGTCCCCGGAGCGGGGACCCGGGCGCCCCCTCCGTGCGCGTAGTACAACAGATCGAACTCCCGGAGGCTCCGTTGCCCCATGGACTCGAGCTTGACCGCGGAGCCGCCCCGATGGACCGTTCGGTACTGGCGGTAGACCTTCACCGCGAAGAGGGTTCCCCCGCGGCGGCAGAGGTAGACGTCCGCCTCCTTGCCGGAGCCGAGGCGCCGGCCCACTTCCGTGGCCAGACCGGCATCCCGGATGGACTGGGCGACCTCCGAGGTCCTCGGTTCGGCGAAGCGGATCTGTCCGGTGCGCACCTTCCAGTGCACGCTCTTGTCCAGGTATCCCGAGTTGGGCATTCTTGGTCCCGGCGGGGACCGGAAGTTCGAGGAGCAGGGGTGGGGCTCAGCGCCGGAGGCTCAGGGCGGAGGGGAGGATCGACGGCGAGCTGGTACCCACGAAGAAACCCATGGCACCGTGAACCTCCCGGCCTTAGCCAAGACACACGACCCCGCGCCTCTATCTAAGTGTTTTCGCCGGGGAGCGGGGCGAAACCTCCGGTTCGGCAGGACCCGCGGCTCAGGCCTTCCGGGCGCGCGAGGAGCGGGTCACGCGGATCCAGGTCATCTCCGGAGGGGGGAGATCGTCGACCCAGAGCGCCCCGATGACCTCTCCCAGATGGTGAGCCTGCTCGAAGGTGGTCTGAAAGACCGCGTCCGAGACGGTGTAGCGGCCCGGCATCCAGAACACCTGGATGGTCTTGCGGAGTTCCTTCGGGGTGAGGCGGGCGAGGTAACGGTCGACGACGAGCCAGACCCGGCGCTCGAAGGTGGCGAAGCTCCTCCAGTCCTTCGGCTTTCGGGCGGCGTCGCTGAAGAGGGACTGAAGCTCCTTGTCCGAGGTCCTCCCCTGGGCGATGTACCCGAACCAGACCTCGTGCACGTGGAGGATGTGCACGAGGGTGCCGAAGAGGGACTCGTGCCCGATCCCCCGGGATCGCGTGGCTTGCCGCCACGGGAGCGCTCGGACCTTCCGGACGAAGCGGTCGAAGACCCGGCGGTTGTACTCGAAGAGCCCTCGCACCTGGGCGGGGGAGAGGGACGCGGCGACCGACCTCGGGGAAGCTGCGGGCATCCTTCGCGGCAGGCGCGGAGGGGCTTAAGGAGCGTCCCTGACGGCGTCCCTTGCCCCTGGAAGGGATCGCATTTCCCGTGCGAGCACGGGCGGGCGCCTCGCATTCGTCTTCCGCCTGCGTACGGTCCCTTCCCAACTTCCAGGGTGGACTCGGGCGAGGGGGGAGCTTCCGCGCCGGGAGGCCACCCGCCGTGCCTTCCCTCCGACCCGAAGGCGTTCTCGGGTCCCCTCGCGGGGAGGCAGACGGTGATCATCCCGAGCGAGAGCGCAGCTCCCTGGTCCCTTTGCGTCCGAGGGGATTCCTCTCGGCTGCCGAGTACGGTCCCAGGAGCACCGCCCCGGGGGAAGTCACGCTCGACCAGCCGACGGGTAGCTGACCGCTCCCCCAGGAGGCAGAGCTGGTATCGCGCGAGGGGCAACGTGTAGCCTTCGGCAGATCTGGTGTGACCGGTCTCCCCTGTAAAGAGGGGGCGGATTCCCCCGCCGCCTGGAGCAGCTCACAGATGGCCCGGAGGATGGGGAGAGCCCGGGCCCCTCTTTCGGTCAGCCGGTAGGCGGTGCGTAAGGGCCGGTCGTTAACAACGATGCGAGCGATGTAGCCATCCCGGCGGAGTTCCAAGAGGCGGCGGGAGAGGGCCCTTCGCGTCAGGCCCTGGTCGAGCCTCTGCAGCCGTCCGAAGCTCGGTTCATTCTCCCCCTGGAGGACCTCGAGGATGGGAATCGTCCACATCTTCCCGAGCGGGCCGAGGTCCAGCACGCGGGCCGGCCCCGGGGTGTGCGCGGCCGGGCCCTGGGGAAGTTCCAGAGGAGGGCCGGATGCGACGGTCGGCATGTGCCTCCGCGGCAGGTACGGAGTGGGAGTAGTTATTCGCGTGGGGGACTGGAAGTATACCCGGCGGGAGGGCCCTCGTCCCAGCGTGAGGGCGAAGGGGCCGCGCCCTCCCGGGCGGCCCAACACCCTTCGGCTTCTCCACCGACGGGGGCCACCCCGGTCGTTGGTGGACTCAAGCCCCCGGGAGATCTGGTGAGGAATCCCGGGCATGACCCTTGGAGCGGTCGACGGGGCCCCCGAGAGGAGTTCGCGCCAAGCCGGGCGCGGGAGCTCCTCGCGAAGGCGCGAAGTTAGCGCGTGAAGGCGCTCCAAGGGGAGGGCGTCGCTCTTATGCACCGGTACCCCCAGAAGAGGTGGTCCCGGAGCGCTCCGATGTCTCCACCTATTTCGGGAAATTGGAGGCTCGGCCCTGGTCCATCCGCCTCCCGCAGAGCGCTCCAGCTCGACCAAGGCCGGGCATATGATAAGTTCGTACACCTATTCCCAATTTTTAGGGGCAGCAGGGGGGACCGATGCCGCTGACCTTCGAGGAGTCGGGCGCTCTCACCTTCGGGGAGAGCGAGTTCAGTTCTTCGGAGTTCGGGCGTCGGCTCGGCATCGACTGAGGGGCGAAGGTCCTGAGCGAATCGAAGCACCGGGGAGTGGTCGCTCGGACAGGACGCGGTCGTTGCCGGTTCCTCACCCCCTCCGGGCGTCCCGACCTGCGCTCCCTGGAGTGGGGTCGGGTCCGGAGGATCCTTCTCGACGGTCCGGATCCCAGGGCTTGGACGGGTTCCACCGCGGTGGAGGTCTGGACGCGAGGGGGCTACGTGGTCGCCCCCTCCGCCTTCGCGCGCGTGTTCTCCTTGGCTGTGCCGGAGAGGTCGCTCCAGCTCTGGGAGAAGTACCTCCAAAGGCATGGGCTCTAGGTCAAGCCCCGGAAACGAGTCGGGGCCTAGATCGAGCTTGTGCCGGTCCGACGATGGAGGTCCGCCACCGTGGGGGGAGAGCCCGTCATCCCCAGGGGTGAAGTGCTGACCCTGATACGGGGACATCCTTCCGTCTTCGCGGGGGCCGAAGAGCTGTTGGTTGACCGACCCGGCTGATCGAGAGCGCGAGGTCACGTCGATCCTCGACGCTTAGGACTGGAGGGAACGCGAATGCCTCATCGGTGGATACGCGCTCTCCGCCCACGGAGAGCCCCGCTACTCTCGCGACCCTGACTTCGTGATTCCCACGGAAAGCACGGTACGCGCGCGTGGCGTCGGGAAGAGCTCGAATTCTCGCATCGTCCCGGTCGAAGTCCGGGGCGACCGGACGCACTTCCGGACGGTCTGACCCTCTACTGCGGTCCGCTCTCCGACGACCGGATGATCGGACGGGTTCGGGATCGGGGAACCCAGTCATCGTACCCCGCCGATGGATCTCCTCCCGCTGTCGGGAGATGCGACTCCTCCTCCTCACCGGAAGTACGCATAGGCCCGTGAGGGTCTGCCGCCCAGAGGCCCTCTGGGTCCTCAAGATCCTCTTCGGGCGCAACCAAGACCTGGGCGATCTCTTCGCTCTATCCTCTGAGGCTGTGGATCTCGGAGAGGTCCGTGGGATCCTGCGCCAGGTGATGAACCCCGCGTTGAGGGAGAGGCTCGAGGATGAGGCCCCCCGGCTCGGGTCCCGCGGGATCTATGCCGACTCGCAAGGGGGGAGATTCCTGCGGTCTTCTTCGGGCACCCCCCCGCGTGACTAGGAGGAGCTCAAGCGACGGTTCTCGGAGGTCATTTCGTAGCCTCCTGACCCCTTCGGGGGGCCCGAGAGCGTTCGGATCCGCACGTGCACTCCCTCCCGATGGAAGGGGCTCGCGGTCGTCCCACCGCAGGGGAAAAGGGCCCCCACCGGGACCCGATCCTGGACCCAAGCCACTGGAGGGACTTGAACCCCCGACCTGCTGATTACGAATCAGCCGCTCTGCCAGCTGAGCTACAGTGGCCCAGGCCCGCTCAACTCGACCGGCTCAAGACCCTTGCCCTTCCACCCCACCGGTCAGACCCCGCGTAGCGCGCTCCTCAGGTCCGCAATGAGGTCGGAGGCGTCTTCGATCCCCACCGACAGCCGGGCGAGCCCGTCGTCGATCCCGCGGCGGAGCCGCTCGGCCCGGGACATCTGGCGGTGGGAGGAGAGGAGGGGCAGGCTCACCAGGGATTCGACCCCTCCCAGGCTGGAGGCGACGGTGACCACCTTGAGGCCGCTCAGGAATCGCCGGGCGGCGGGAAGTCCACCCCGGAGGACGATGGAGACCATCCCGCCCCGGCCGGTCATCTGGCGGCGCGCGAGGAGCTCCTCCTCCCTCGAATGCAGCCCTGGGTAGAGGATCTCCCGGACCTTCGGGTGCCCGGAGAACTCCTTCACCAGGGCCCGGGCGTTCTCGTTCTGCCGGCGCACCCTCAGCGGCAGCGTCTTGAGACCCCGCACGAGCAGGAAGGCCGCCAGCGGGTCGAGCGTCGCCCCCAGCGTCGCGCTGAAGGCGTCGAGCTCGCTCAGGGAACCGTCCGGGGAGACCAGGGCGCCGGCGAGGATGTCGGAGTGCCCTCCCAGGTACTTCGTCGCCGAGTGCATCACCATCCCTGCGCCGAGCGTGAGCGGGCGCTGGTTCACCGGTGTCGCGAAGGTGTTGTCGACGAGGAGCCGGGCCCCCACGCTTCGCGCCGCCCTCGCCCACCGCTCGATGTCGTGGACACGGAGCGTCGGGTTCGTCGGGCTCTCCAGGACCAGGAGACGGGTCCGCTCCCCCACGAAGCGCTCCACCTCGGCGCTCTCCTCCCCGGGGACCCACCGGACGTGGATCCCCCACCGGGGGAGCTCGCGCGAGAGCAGGGTCACGGTGTTGCCATAGAGGTCCTCCAGGGCCACCACCTCATCGCCGGCCCGAAGCCTGCCGAGGATGGCGGCCGAGAGCGCCCCCATCCCGGAGGCGAAGACGCGTCCCTCCTGCCCGCCCTCCAGGCGGGCGATGGCCCCCGCCGCCTGGGCGAGGGTCGGGTTGGCGAGCCGGGTGTAGTGATGGAGCCCCGCTTTCCCCGCCTCCGAGTAGGCGGCGGGGTAGCGGAACGTGCTCGTCTGGAAGATGGGGGCCACCACCGCCCCCGCCGTCCGGTCCGGACGGTCCGAAGCGTGGACCGCGAGGGTGTCGATCCCCGGGGAACGCCCTCCGGCGTCAGTGCCCCGTCGGCCCCGGGCCCTCCGGTTCATGCTCCCTCCCGCTCCCCTTGGTGGCTTCGGCCGATCCGGCCAGCAGGCGGAGGCGCTCGACCCCCTGGATCTCCTCCAGGTACCGCACCACCGCCGGGGGGACCCCCTCCTCCCAGGGCTCGCCGGCGATCATGCGCCGACGGAGCTCGGTGCCCTGGAAGAGCTCCCTCCGGAAGAAGGGCAGCTTCGGCACCGTGTAACCGGCCTCCTCGAAGAGGACCCGGCTCAGCGGGTCGCTGGTGTAGACCTCGGAGAAGGGGGGGAGCATGCTCTCCAGATAGGAGACCCAGATCGCGTGCCGGTGCACATCCGGGACGGGGATGGGCCAGAGGTCCTCGATCCGCTCGGCCTTCGCCATCCGGACGGACATCTCGAAGCGCTCTCCGGCCGTGAAGGGATCGTGCACGGTGTGGGAGACCTCGGCGCTCCCGATCACCCAGAGCACGGCCGAGGGGCGGAACTGGCGGCGCACGTGGCGGAGGAGCTCCACGTGGCCGTTGTGCAGAGGCTGGAACCGCCCGACGAGGAGCCCGACGCCCAATCTCTCAGTCCTCCGAGCCTTCCTCGAGGTCCTCCAGGAACTCGTCGAGGTGGGGGCAGCGCGGCGTGAGGTAATAGCGGCAGTGCTCGCAGGCCCGGTCGTCCTTCTCGCGCTCGAGCCGGGGGTTGAAGGTGTAGCAGGGGCGGTTCTGCCGGGGGAAGGGGCCGGCGGCGGGGTCGGGGCGCGCGGAGCCCAGCCGCGAGCGCGAAGCGCCGGGCCGGTGGGGAGGGTGGACGGCCAATCGCACCTTCCCCGTTCAGTGGGGTTTCGGGGCCACGAGGGGCCCGGAAGGGGTCGTCGGACTGTTGCCCGGTCCGTCGCGCGAGTTCGCGCGGACCATGTCCGTGAGCCGCTCGAGGAGGCTCGCCTTCTTCTCCTCGGTGCCCACCAGGGCGTAGCGCAGGACGTCGCGCAGGGTCCGGACGGGGAGGACCTCCACCCGGGCCCGGTAGCGTGGCTCCAGCATGAGGTCGGACATGTTGTCCTCGGGGATCAACACCCGGGCGAGCCCCGCCTCGGCGGCCGCTTCGACCTTGGCCGTGACCCCTCCCACGGGGAGGACCGAGCCGCGGACGTTGAGCGAGCCGGTCATGGCGACGCTCTGGTCCACGGGGACCCCCTCGAGCGCGCTGATCACGGCGGTGGCGATGGAGACGGAGGCGCTGTCCCCCTCGACACCGTCGGAGGTGCCCACGAACTGGATGTGGATATCGAACAGCGAGATGTCCCGGCCGGTGTACTTCTTGATCAGGGCCGAGACGTTCTGCACCGCCTCCTTGGCGATGTCCCCGAGCTTGCCCGTGGCCACCACGACCCCGCCCTCCCGGCCGTGCGCCGGGGTGACCTCGGCGGCGATGGGGAGGACGATCCCGGAGAACTCCATCATCCCGCCCTGCCCCCCGATGGCGGCGAGGCCGTTCACGACCCCGACGTCCGAGCCCTCGGTGGAG